>DASTKD010000051.1:0-8762 GCA_035716135.1 Ktedonobacteraceae bacterium | reverse complement strand
GTCGATGATTGACCCCTATTCGAGATGTCAATATGCACGTAGAACCCGCGTTGCGTTTCATAGAAACTATTGCCGCAATATCAGAACCGACTAGCAAGGATAGAGGCTATGGAGACACAGGTAGCAGAGCTGAAAAATGCTCCCATACGTATAATGGTTGTTGACGATCACGTAATTCTACGCCAGGGAATAAGTGCGTTGTTGAATCAGGAGGATGACTTCGAGGTCGTAGGAGAGGCCGAGAATGAGAGAGTAGCGCTCTCACTCAACAGGGAGTTGAAGCCTGATATTGTTCTTGTCGATGTCGCGCTAGATCATTCCTGCGGAATGGATATTGCTAAACAGTTGACTCGAAGTGCTCCTGCTACTCATGTTGTATTATATGCTGGCTCCGATGATGAAAAACTGCTTTTCGAGGCTGTGCGCATTGGCGTACATGGCTACTTGCAAAAAACCCTGTCGATAGATGATTTACGTCGTGCGCTACGTGCGGTGCATTGCGGTGAGCGAGTTCTGGGTGAATCGCAGGCAGTGACGCAGATGGTCATCGAGTTTCGTCGATTAGCGAAAGAGCAGAATCGCCTGAACTGGGGTCTCGGCTCGACGGAGATCGAGTGTTTACAACTTGCCTCCCAGGGATGGACGAACAAAGAGATCGGCAAGCAACTGTTCTGGAGCGAGGTTCAGGTCAAACGTAAGATGCAGGATATATACCGCAAGTTGCAGGTAACGGATAGAGCGCAGGCAGTCGGTGAAGCCATCCGGCACGGCCTGATCTAACTACGGGAGGATTAAAGAAAGGAGAGGGTCATGGTCGAGTGTCCGCAGTGTGGAACCATGAATGAGGACGACATCAAAAATTGCAAAGGATGCCGTATCAACATGTACTGGGCTTTCCAACATTATGAAGAACTGGCCTCCATACGCAAAGAGAATAAGCTGGTACCGCGTCCTGAGACCTCTTCTTTCTTGATCGAGACCAGTAAAAGGATCGATGAAGGCCCCACTGTTGGTTGGCTACGCAATACGATCAAGAAGTTTGGCTTTAAGGGCGCGGGTAAAAAAGTCTCTACAATGACAGAGTGATGCTCTCGTCGGGCGCGACTTGCGCGATCACCTTCTTACCACCCTGCCCGGTGTCGCGCCGGTATGCTGCCCGTGTCTGACCACGCGCGTTCCGTTTACCCACACGTCCTGAATGCCCGTCGAGAGCTGGTGCGCGTCCTCAAAAGTTGCGTGGTCTGTGATGGTTTCGGCATTAAAGAGTACCACATCGGCGTAGCAGCCGGGACGAAGCATACCGCGCTCGCGCAGTCCGAGCCGCGCGGCGACTGCCCCGCTCATCTTACGAATCGCGTCCTCCAGCGTCAACAGCTTCTCCTCGCGCGCGTACTTCGCCAGTACGCGGGGATAGGTACCATAGGCGCGCGGGTGCGTCGGCCCCATTTCCCGCGCCCAGGCGGGGTCTACGCCACCCGCGTCGGTTGAGATCTTCACCCACGACTGCTGTAATCCCAGCGCCACGTTCGTTTCGTCTATGCTGGAGTAAATGGTGAAGATGCGGTGCCGTTCAGAGAGCAGCAGGTCGATTACCGTATCAATCCAGTGCTGCCCGCGCAGGGCCGCGATCTCCGAGATAGGCTTCCCGGCGTATGGCAGGTTGGCGGGCTGCTCAAACCCGACGGGCATGACGCCCTCCGGCCCGATGCCGTGCGCCAGCGCCTCCCAATCGCCGGAGGGAGCGAGTACTTCGGCGCGGATACGCTCCTGTACGGCAGGATCGGCCAGCGTCTCAAAATAGGTGCCGCCCTCTGCCACCCAGGGCGGAAGTACCGAGTCCAGGCCGGTGCCGGAGGCCGCGTAGGGGTACATGTCGGCGGTCACATCCACCCCCGCGTCACGCGCTGCCTGGATACGCGCGATAGCCTGAGACATTTTGTGCCAGTTCTGCTTGCCCGACGCCTTCAAGTGATAGATCTCGACAGGCACAATTGCCTGTCTTCCAATCTCTACCGCCTCGTCAATCGCTTCTAGCAGGTAGTCGCCCTCTGAACGCATGTGCGTCACATAGATGCCTCCGTAGTGGCTTACCACTTTTGCTACTTCGATCAGTTCCTGTGTGGATGTGTAGGTGTCGGGCGGATAGATGAGAGCATAGGAGACGCCTAACGCCCCGTCCTCCATCGCCTCCGCCATCACGCGCCGCATCGTATCGAGTTCGTCGGGTGTGGGCGCGCCCATCTCCAGCCCTTTAGCATACTCGCGCAGCGTCCCGCCTCCCAGAAACGAGCCGATATTGGGCGAGACGCCCCGCTCGACCAATGCTTCCAGCCAGTCGCCAAAGTGGGTCCAGCCCTTCGCGCGCTCGACCCACTCAGCGATGAGCGCGCGTTGCTTGCGGGGCAGGTCCAGAAAGGCGTCCTGAATGCGCCCGCCTGCCGGCGCTGGCGTCCAGCCCTCGCCCATGATCTCGGTTGTGACCCCCTGCGTGATTTTGGAGAGGTCGCGCGGGTCCTGCATCAACGGGAGATGCGAGTGACTGAGGATGTCGATGAAGCCAGGGCAGACTACCATGTCGGCTGCATCTACCACTTCGCGCGCCGCCTCCGCCGGAATACTGCCGGGCGATGCAATCTCTGTGATGCGTTCGCCGCTTATGGCAACATCCCCATAGAACCAGGGATTGCCCGTGCCATCCACAACCTTTGCGCCGCGAATCAGAACGTCTATGTTGTCTGCCGTCATTTTCACATTTCTCCCGTTCCTTATTAATCACATCAGGCTTTCTATCACAGGCTACTGGCGAAACGCGCGACCACCTCGTAGAGTACGCGCATTCCCCATTGCAACGAGCGCACGCTCACCCGCTCGTCGTGGCTATGTACGCGCCTGCCTTCTCCCGCACCGACATAGAGGCCAGGTTCGAAGCCGTAGACCTTCGTACCCAACCGTGTGACATGCTTGGCGTCGGTTCCCCCTGTCAGCAAGTACGGGATGGGCGTGGCCTCAGCGTCGTGTTCTTTCAGCACGTCTTTGATGATATTGAACAGGGGCGAATGCAGGTCGGCTTCCAACGGCGTCGAAGGATCGAGAAACTCAATCTCCGCTTCGTCACCGATCAATGCGCGCAATTCCTCCAGCACCATCTGAGGCGTCCAGCCGGGGAGATTGCGCCCGTCTACACACGCCTCGGCCTCCGAGGGGATGACGTTGATCTGCGAGCCGGCCACCAGCATCGTCGGAGTAACCGTGTTGCGCAGCATGGCTCGCATACTGTGCTTGAGCAATGCCTCCACAGGCAGTTGATCGATGGCTGCATCGGCGGTGGACTCGTTGGCTAAGACTTGATGCAGAGCCTGAGCCACGTCGGGAGGTTGCGTCGCGGCGAGACCGGCGATATAGGCGCGCGCGGTCTGCGTAAAATGTACCGGCAGAGCGGTGGGGGTCAGCTTTGCCAGAATGGTTGCCAGTTTGAGAATAGCGTTTTCATTATGGGGGACCGAACCGTGTCCCGGCTTGCCGTGCGCGCGAATGCGGAAACGCACGGTACCTTTCTCCGCCGTCTGCACAGAATAATAACGTTTGCCGTTGATCTCAATGCCGCTCCCGCCTCCTTCGTTGAGCGCGTACTCGGCTTCGATCAACTCCGGGCGATGCTCGACGACCCAGCCCGCGCCTTCATGCCCGCCGCACTCCTCGTCAGCGGCAGCCATATAAATAACGTCGCGTTTCAGCTTCACTCCGCTGCGCTTGAGCAGTAGCATCGTCATGGCCTCCATCGTCACCATCTGCTTCATATCAAGCGCGCCGCGCCCGTAGATAAAGCCGTCGGCAATATCGCCTGAGAACGGCCCGTGCGTCCACTTCTCGGGCTCAACGGCGACCACATCGGTATGAGACATCAACAGGAGCGGGGGCGCTGATCCATCGCCTTTGAGCCTGGCGACGAAGGTAGCGCGGTCGGCCTGCGGCCCCACTATTTCACCGGAGATGCCCTCGGCTTCAAAAAGATCGCGCAGGTAGTGCGCCGCGCGTATCTCGTTGCCGGGAGGATTGCGCGTATCAAGGCGAAGCAGATCGCGCACACGCGCGACCGTCTCTTCTCCAACCGCCTGCCAGTTAATGAGATGTTCGTTCATTGTCTGCGCCATGCAAAGCTCCTTGTCTCTCGCTAAATAGATACAGCCAGTCTCGATTGCCTGATGCAACGCTATCATCATAACACGAAAAGCGGGGAGATGTAGCTGATCTTCTTCGCAATTTATGAACATGTGATTCAGCAGGCAACAATCAATGTAATGTTAAACAGTGAACAGGGAGTGTATGCTATAATCATCTTTGAGGACGGATGCTACCGGGAATGTGAGTGCCTCCATCCTGTAGGGACAAGGGGATGAGGGGGGAGGATGTGGGGGCCTTGTGCTTGTCCTCGTGGAATTCACGCCATGCGGCCAGGCATCATGAAATCCCGACGGAATCGTGTTGCCACCAGGACAAGCACAAGGCCCCCACCCCTTCCCACGTCCGCCCCTTGTCCCTACAGGATGGGGGCGAAAGGTTTCCCGTTATTAGGACGGGGTACGGCATTGCCAGTTGGAACCGGAGGAGAAATCATGAATACCGCTCAGGTTCTCATCGAAATGCTCAAGGAATACGGAGTCGAGTACATTTTTGGCGTACCCGGCGATACCACGATGGTGCTTTATGATGCGCTTTATGCCGCTCGCGGCGAGATTAAGCATGTTATGGCACGCGATGAGCGTTCGGCGGCCTTTATGGCCGATGCCTATGCCCGCCTGGCGTATAAACCCGGTATTACCGAAGCGCCAAGCGGTGGCGGCGCAACCTATGTGATTCCGGGAGTGGCCGAAGCCACCGGCTCCTCAGTACCTATGATCGTCTTCACCTCCGATGTGCCGATTACCGACGAGGGCAAGGGAACCCTCACCGCTATCGATCAACAGCGACTTTTACAGGCTGCTACCAAGTGGAGCGCCGTAGTAAAACGCCCGCAGATGCTGCCCGACATCGTGCGCAAAGCATTTCGCGCCGCCACCAGTGGGCGCGGCGGGGCAGCCCATATCGTCCTGCCAGAAGACGTGTTGATGGAAGATGCGCCGCCATCAGCTATCTATGCCGAGCCGGCGTGTCGCCACTACCCCTCCTATCGCATACAAGCGCCCGGCGCATCGCTCGCGACTATGCTGGATGCGCTGCTGGCGGCGCGGCGTCCCATGATCGTCGCGGGAGGAGGAGCGGTGCTTTCGGGAGCCTGGGATGAAATCACGCGGCTGGCTGAGACGTTACATATTCCTGTTGCGACGACCATCAACGGCAAGGGCAGCATCAATGAAATGCACGCCTGGAGCGTTGGCGTGATCGGCGGCAATGGCGGTCGGCCCTATGCCAATCAACTCATGGCCGAGGCCGATTGTATCCTGTATCTCGGCACAAAAGTCAATTCGCTTGTCACTCTCAAAGGCACCATTCCAGCGCGCGGACAAGCCGTGACCGTGCTGCAACTCGATGTTGATCCCAACGAACTCGGCAACAACGTTCTGGCGACTATCGCGGCGTGTGGCGATCTCAAAGAGTCTCTGGCCGCGCTGCTAGCAATGGCGAGCCAGCGCGTCAGCGGTGTGCCGCAGCGTCAATGGTCGGCACAGACGCTGGGACAACGCGCCGCGCCTTTCTGGGCGGAAGTGGCTGAGCGAGCCGCGCAAAAAGACGTACCGATCACCCCTCAGCGCGTCATCGATACCCTCTGGCGGCATACTCCCGATGATGTGGTGGTCGTCGCCGACCCCGGCACGATGACTCCGTTCACGGCGGCTCAGTTCCGCACGCGGCGCGCGGGGCGTTCCATCGTCATCCCGCGCGCTCACGGGGGCCTGGGCTACGCTCTTCCCGCCACTGTTGGCGCGGCTTTCGCTCGACCGCGTGAACGCATCGTCGGTCTGGTGGGTGACGGCTCCTTTGGCATGTCCGGTACAGAACTTGCCACTATTGCCAGCCTGCGCCTGCCCATCACCACTATCCTGTTCAATAACGGTTCCTTCGGCTGGATCAAGATGCTACAGCGCCTGTACTACGGAGAACGTTATCTGGGCGTGGATTTCACCGGCAAAATGGACGCCGTCGCTATCGCCGAAGCCTTCGGCATACGCGGTGTGCGCATCACGCATCCCGATCAACTCGGCCCTACCATCGATGATGCACTGTCCGGCAACGAGCCTGTCTTCATCGATGTGCCGACAAAATCGGAGTTGGAAGAGGTGCCTCCGGTACATGCCTGGCAGCAGGCGCTTGAGCGTGCGCGTGGCTTTTGAGTGTCTACGGAGATAAAACTGTGGCAACTCGCACCCCATTTCATGAACAACTTAAATATGAGCGCGAACGGCGGGGCTGGTCGCAGGCGGATATAGCCGAAAAGACTGGCTGCGATACAAAAACGGTGGGGCGCTGGGAAAGGGGCGAACGGCTCCCGCGTCCCTACCATCGCCAGGTGCTCTGTGATCTTTTTGGCAAGAACGCCGAAGAGTTGGGATTGATGGAATTGACGCCAGCACCCGTCACCGTTCCAGCCAGTCAAACGATGAGCGAGGCAACGGAGGCAACGGAGGCAATCGAGGACGGCCCTTTGCCGCGCCTGCGGGAGGACTGGAGCGAGGTGCCTGTGGTTGCGAGCCTGTATGGACGCGAGAGGGAATGTAGCGAACTGGAACGCTGGCTGGAGGATCGTCGCTGTCAGGTTATAACGGTGCTGGGCATGGGCGGCATGGGTAAAACCTCGCTGGTGGCGACAGTGGCGATGCGTGTGAAAGAGAGCTTCAATTATATTTTCTGGCGTTCTCTCCAAAATGCTCCTCCTGTCGAGTTGATCGTCAAACAATGCTTGCGTTTCCTCTCTCTCCAGTTGGCCGCCGACTTGCCAGGAGATATTGACGAACTATTGCCACTGCTCATCCCCTATTTGCGCGAGCGTCGCTGCCTGCTCGTGCTTGACAACGCCGAGTCTATTTTGCAAGCGGGACGGCGCGCCAGCCGCTACCGCGAGGGCTACGAAGGCTATGGAAAACTGATCAAGCTCTTTGGGGAAACGCAACATCAGAGCTGTCTCGTGCTGACCAGCCGGGAGAAACCGAAAGAAGTGGTGTGGCTGGAAGGCAAAACGACGCCGGGGCGCTCGCTTTCTCTTTCGGGTATCGGACAGCCCGCCGGGCAAGAACTGCTCAAAGATCGGGGGCTTTTCGGCTCAGAGAAGGATTGGGCTGACCTCATCGAGCGTTACGCCGGCAACCCGCTCGCCTTGCAACTGGTTTCCGAGCCTGTTCAGGAGGTGTTTGGGGGCGATATTGCGCGTTTTCTCCACGAGGAGGTGAGCGCGTTTGGCGATGTGAATGATCTGCTGGACCAGCACTTTTATCGCCTGTCGGATGAAGAACGCGAGATCATGTACTGGCTGGCGATCGAGCGCGAGGTGGTGCCGCTTGAGGAACTGCGCGAGGATTTAGCGCAGCCCATGCCAGCAGGAACGCTGCCCGAAATACTGGATTCTCTGCGGCGGCGCTCGATGATCGAAATGCGCGGAACCGCGCATTTTACGCTGCAGCCGGTCATCATGGAATATGTCACGGCCAGCCTGATCGAGCGAGTCTGCTGGGATTTCGCGGCGGAGACGACGGGCGTGTGGATGCGCTACGCGCTGATTAAAGCGAAGAGTAAAGACTACATCCGCGAGAGCCAGGTACGTCTGCTGCTCGCGCCCGTGGCACAGCGATTGCTCGCTACATCCGGCACGAGAGGCATTGAACAGAGCGCGAAGAACCTGCTTGCTGCTCAGCGCCAGGGAGATATGCACCAGCCCGGCTATCTGGCGGGAAATATGCTCAACCTTTTGAGCTATGCAGGCTGTAGCCTGCGCGATTTTGACTTTTCCCATGTGATGGTGCGGCAAGCTTACCTGCAAAATGTAGCGCTGCCCGGTGTCAATTTCGCCCACGCCCACTTCATGGCAACGGTCTTTACCAGCACCTTCGGCAACGTCCTGTCCATCGCGTCCAGTCCAGGAGAGAACCTGCTCGCGGTAGGAACGTCTACCGGCGACATCTGGCTGTACCAGGTGGAGCGCGGCATACTTGTTCACGCATATCAGGGGCATAGCGACGGCGTATGGAGCGTGGCTTTCAGTCCCGATGGGCATATGCTCGCCAGCGCGAGCGACGATGCGACCATTCGCCTGTGGGACGTCGACACGGGACGTTGCCTCAACATCTTGCGCGATCATACCAACCGTGTGCGCTCCGTCACATTCAGCCCCGATGGGACGATGCTCGCCAGTGGCAGCGACGATACGACGATTCGCCTGTGGGAGGCTGCGAGCGGTCGCGCTATCAAAACATTGCAGGGCCATAGCGGTCGTGTCTGGTCTGTCGCCTTCGCGCCAGGTGGAAGGCTGCTGGCATCAGGAAGTACCGATCAGACGATTCGCCTGTGGAATGTCTCCAGTGGCAATTGTAGCGGCATCCTGCAAGGCCATAGCAACTGGATCAGATCGCTAGCCTTTCATCCCGATGGGAGCCAACTAGCCAGCGCGAGTGACGATCAAAGCGTGCGTGTGTGGGAAGTGAGCAGCGGTCGCTGTCTCAAGACGTTGCAAGGCCATACCAATCGCGCCTGGTCGGTGGCCTTCAGTCCCGATGGGCAGACCATCGCCAGTAGCAGCGAAGATCAAAGCATCCGTTTATGGGATGCTGTAACTG
>DASTKD010000050.1:0-3690 GCA_035716135.1 Ktedonobacteraceae bacterium | reverse complement strand
AGCAAGGCGGCGTCGCGCATCAGCAGCCCCCGCGTTCCGGCATCCAGCGCCAACCCGTAGCGCTGCGCCAGGCGAAAGGCGCGCAACATACGCAATGGGTCGCGGCGGAATGCCTCGTTGTCAACGGCTCGCAGCCGCCGCACCTGCGCATCGGCCACGCCATGCAAGGGATCGATAAACTGCGCAGGCGCGCCCGTCTCGAAATGTCCTACTACGCTGGCAAGCGGGGCGGCAATGGCGTTCACCGTGAAGTCGCGCAGCCGCAGGTCGGCCTCAAGCGAGCCGCCCACCTGTGCCGCGACATCGAAGACGACCTCGTGCTCACCCTTCACCACTACGCGGCTCGCCTTCTCGTGCATATGCGCGTAATGTCCTCCCAGCCGGTCAGCCAGCCGCCGGGCCAGCCCAGGCGCGTTGCCATCCGTCACGATATCCCAGTCAACGCACGGCTCGCCCAGCAGCATATTGCGCAGCGAGCCGCCCACCAGATACGCCCTCTGCCGCTTCTCCTCAAAAAAGGTCGCGGCCTCTCTCAACAGCCGCAAATCCCATGTATCCACGAACCAGTACTTCCACTCCCTCTTCTCGTCTCAACACGCTCCCTCACGTCGAGAGCATGTTCCCCTTCATTATAGTATGGCAGGCAAGGGGTGGGTGTTTGACGTTGCGCTGATGCTATTAGGCCAATAGTACTAAATACGTTCATCAATAACTAAAAAGTAGTAGTATAGATGAAGGTATATGAAGGTATTCTTGTGTACTTGAAGGAAAGAACATTTTCGACTGGAAAACTCGGCCTCTAAAAACAGATTTTGTTGCAGTGTTTATGGTACGCTTGGATTGCAACGGGAAATGATAGTGCATGAGCACTTATAACAAGCACTTCTTTCCCTGGAAATTGATGGCAGTTGAGAGATTGTGGGTATGGAACAAGAATTCTTTGCCGATCATCCTTCTGGTGGCAGGCGTCCTAGCAAGCGTAAAGCTTTGCGGACAGTATTATTAGCGGTTCTCCTTCAGGTATCATGGCCAAGACGGCTGACAAAAGAAGAAATCGTCCGCTATCTACCAAGCTATTATGGAGAGAACCCGACTCCGGCACTGTATCGAGACTTGATGACGCTTACGGAGTGTTATGTGGAGGATTTGCCAGAACCAGATTATGCTGGACTGAATCATTGGAGCGCCGAGCAGCGGCAACGTGGCTTTTTAGCGATCACCTATGAGCGACAAACAAGAAGCTTTGGCCTGGCTCAATCAATTTTTGCGCTGGATATCAGCGAGGACGAGGCGCGAGCGTTTGTGGCGCTGCAAGAGGGCTTCGCGCCGGGGACGCCCTACGCGGAGGCCGTGCAAAACCTGTTGGAGCGTTGGGCGTGGCTTTTCACAGAAAAGAGCCGACTGCTTGTGAGTCAGAAGCGCAAGCGGCGAGCGCGGCCTGTGCTGCTCCCGCTCTCGCCGGTTGTCGATTACAGCCAGCACGGAGAGACCATCTTGAAGCTGGACGCAGCGCTGGAAGAGGGTGCGTATGTTTCATTTGCCTACACACCTTTGACGCATAGTTGGGATGCGGAACCGATCCAGCACACGCACGTCGAACCCTACGAACTGGAATACCGCGAGGGTCACTGGTACTTCTGCGCCTATCTCTACGAGCAAAGCAATTTTGTCGACTATCGCGTCGACCGCATTCACCCCGGCTCGCTGCACCTGGATCACGAACACTTCACACCAGGACTGCGCAAGCGGCCCGGCGTCGAGGTCAAATACTGGGTCTCGCCCATGCTGGCGCGGCATGGCAGTCTCAGCGCTCGTCTGCGCGAGCAGCGCGTCACACTGCTGGAAAACGATCAGGGAGCCATCGTCGAAGGCTACGCCAAATCCGTCTGGTGGGCTAAACGCCTCCTATTGGGCTACGGCGACCAGGTTCGAGCGCTGGCCCCGGAACAGTTAGTACAGGAGATGCGCGCCGTTGCCGAGGCGATGAGTGCGTTGTATGAGGAGGAAAAATAATCTCAGGAGGGACATGAGATGCTCTGTTTACATATTCTTCCCGTCTACTCAGAAAAAAGTTCTGAGCCAGAAAGTCAGATTGGCTCTGTGCGCTTGCTGAGGCATCAATTCGAGACGTGGGAAGCGTTTCAGGACCCAAATGTGGATGTCATTTTTAATGTGACGATGACGGGGGATGGGAAGAGCCTGGCGGGCTATTTGCCTACCTTTATGCAGGGGAAGCATGTCACTGCCGCGTATCCGACGAACGAGCTGGTGAAGGATCAGCGGCGGGGACTGGAGGGTTACGAGCAACGGTTGCAGAAGCCATTGCTGCGCTGTGAAACGATGTATGGGGCGCGTATTACGGAGTTGATGCGCCAGACTGATACAAAGGTGCGCCTGGAACAGGTGCGCAAGTTGCTGGTGAACAATGGCATTGTGCTGACCAATCCTGATCTGGTTCACCTGATAATGAGCCACCAGTATGGGTGGGATTATCTGCGCAAGGAGTTGCCTACAACGGTTGGCGCGTATTTCGATTATTTCCTCTTTGACGAGTTTCATGTCTTTGGCGTGCCGCAGGTGGTCTCGGTGATGAACATGCTTGGCTACCTGGATGTTACCTATCGCGACAAGTCCGCTGATCGCAAGAAGTTCGTGTTTCTCTCGGCCACGCCCAGTCGCTTGCTCGATACGCTCTTAGAGCGAAGTGGTTTGCGCTCTCGGAAGATTGAGGGGTATTACTGCTCCTCTGAGCAGGACGGGTATCGCCGTATTTTGCAAGGTTGTGATCTCACGTTGCATGAGATCAGCCAGGAGCAGACGACGGAGCAGTGGGTGCAGGAGCATCTCGACGAGATACGCGACTTTTTCAAGCAGCATAAAGGGTCGAAGGGGGCTATTCTGGTCAATTCAGTGGCAACGGCACGGCGGCTGGTGGCACTGCTGAAAGAACAGCTTGAAACGCCGTATAGCATCAGTATCGGTGAGAACACGGGGTTGACCGACCCGGCGAAGCGGCTTGACTCCTTTAAGAAGGACATACTGGTGGGTACCTCAACGGTAGATATTGGCATCGATTTTCGCATTAACTACCTGATCTTCGAGGCTTACGAGACTGGCTCGTTCCTGCAACGCTTTGGTCGCCTGGGTAGGCACGACGAATTTACTGTTTATCAAGCGCACGGGCTGGTTCCGCGCTTTGTGCTTGAGCGCTTCACACAGAAATATGAAGCAGAGGGGGAGATCGAGCGAAAAGCGTTTAACGAAGTCGTGCGGGAGGTGTTTCCGACAGAGCAGGAGTTTGAGCAGTACGCGAAACTGTGGGGCGTAGTGCAGGCAGCGCGGGTGCTGGAGGAGTTGCGAGGACAGAGCAGGATGGACGCCAATCAGGAATTTAGTGAGGCATTGAGCGTTGAATATGACCGGCTGTATGGAAGTCCTGAAAAGCCCGCAATGGAAAGAGCAATAAAAAAGTTCTACCGGCTCAAGAAGAATTTTCCGGCCATCCTTGCCGAATTGAGCAGTTTTCGCGGGTTGAGTCCGCTCTCGTGTGGCGTGTGGGATACCGATGATCATTTGCAGACGTATGATCTCTTCTTCCTGCTGGCGAACACTGAGTTTGAGGTACTGGATGAGGAGGTGTTCATGCAGGAGGTGAGCAGGCGCGGCCTGGAAGAGCGTGATTTCAAGCAC
>DASTKD010000049.1:0-16640 GCA_035716135.1 Ktedonobacteraceae bacterium | reverse complement strand
TTGCTATTACAAAACGTTCTATCTCGATGGTATAATTCATGCTGTACACCGATCAAACGGTTACACTCCATACTACTT
Source organism: Ktedonobacteraceae bacterium (assembly GCA_035716135.1). Taxonomy (GTDB): domain Bacteria; phylum Chloroflexota; class Ktedonobacteria; order Ktedonobacterales; family Ktedonobacteraceae; genus CF-113. Next base: position 16,562 of record DASTKD010000049.1, on the reverse strand, counting down.
CAAAATCTCTTGGTTCGTTCACTTTTGTTCGTCCCGTACATTGTTCCTTTTATGGTAATGATGTTCAAGGCTGTTGCCGCGTATTCGTCGCGCCTGTGCGTGGTGTGGCGCGGTAAGCGAGCCTGTACAGGAGGTAACGCAGTATGTATCGTACCGACAATGGAGACGAAGTATTTGTCATTGATGCGCACTCGCATCTCTGGGATGCCAGTCCCGAAAACCAGGCCAACAAATATGGCCGGGGGTGGATCGATTGCTTCTATGCCTACCACAAGAATCTCTCGCCGCCCGATTACGTCTGGAGCCTGGAGCATTACGAGAAGTACTCGCCCGACGACATGGTACATGACCAGTTCGTCAAAGGCTATGTTGACCTTGCCATTCTCCAGCCCACCTATTTGATCGACTTCTACAAAAATGGCTTCAACACCATCGAGCAAAACAGCGTGATGAAGAAGGCATACCCCAACCGTTACATCCTCAACGGGGCCTTTGATCCACGCGATGGCGATGCCGGGGTGGATTACCTGCGCCGCCAGAAAGACGAATGGGACATTAAGGGCGTCAAGCTCTACACAGCGGAGTGGCGCGGCAATTCTAAGGGCTACAAGCTCTCCGATCCTGAGTCGTATCGCTTCCTCGAAGAGTGTGTCAAGCTTGGCATCACCAACATCCACGTCCATAAAGGACCAACCATTTACCCCCTGAACCGCGACGCCTTCGATGTGGCGGATGTCGATGACGTAGCTTCGGTGTTCACCGATCTGAATTTCATCGTTGAGCATTGCGGGCTGCCGCGCCTTGAAGATTTCTGCTGGATTGCCACCCAGGAAAGCAACGTTTATGCTGGCCTGGCGGTTGTGCTGCCATTCGCGCATCCTCGCCCGCGCTACTTCGCTGAAGTGATGGCGAACCTGCTCTTCTGGCTTGGCCCGGATAAAATCCTCTTCGGCAGCGACTACGCGATCTGGGAACCAAAGTGGCTGGTCGAAAAGATGATGGCCTTTGAGATTCCAGAGGACCTGCAAGCCGAGTTTAACGTCAAGATGGATATGGAGACCAGGCGCAAGATTCTCGGACTCAACGCCGCGCGCCTCTACAATATCGACGTAGACGCGGCCCGCGCCTCCATCGCCAATGATGAATTGTCGAAACAGGCCGAGGAACTGCGCAGCCAGCCCGGCGGCTCGATTGGCTCCCTTGCGTAGAGAATGAAGGTCGGGGAATCATGTTCGTCCTGATGAATTGTGGGGGCCGAATGGGGTAATGAGGGTGGGGCGTCGCCTTCTGTAGGGACAAGGGGATGAGGGGTGGGGATGAGGGGACCTTGTGCTTGTCCTCGTTGGAAAACGACCATCATGCCTTGCGGAACCCGGAGGAATCGCATAGCGAGGAGGACAAGCACAAGGCCCCCACCCATCCGCACATCCGCCCCTTGTCCCTACAGGACGGAGCTACGACTATGACCGAGTCTGGTTAGTAAAATAATTCATGAGGGAGCAGTCACATGACGACTACCGGCGCTTCCTATACAGAAGTCACCGAGGAACATATCTATCAGGCCATCGCGGATGTACTCGACCCGGAACTGGACGAGTCGTTGGTCAAGCTTGGTTTCATTGACCGTGTGCAGGTGGACGGGGCTGATGTCTCGATAACTTTCAAGCTTCCTACCTACTGGTGCGCGCCGAACTTTGCCTATCTGATGGCGGCAGACTTGCGCAGGCAGGCCAGCAGCGTGCCAGGAGTGCGCAGCGTGCGCGTAATCCTGCTCGACCACTGCGCGGAAGACGAAGTAACGAACGGTGTTAATCAGAACCAATCGTTCTCCGATGCCTTTCCCGGCGAGGCCAGCGAGGACGCGCACCTGGAAGAGTTGCGGCGCATTTTCTTGCGCAAGGGCTTTCTGATGCGCCAGGACGCGCTGCTGCGGCAGATGCTGAAGCTGGGACTGGATGAGGCCACGATTGCGGCCTTGCGGGTAGCGGATATGCGCATGGATGAGGCGACAAATGCCGCGTTTGTTACAGCAGATGGGCGTGAATATTGCCTGGAGCGTGCCGGGCGCAATAGCAGTATCTACCAGCAACGGCGCGTTGCGCTGGGCCTGCCTCATGCATCGGCTGATCCGCTGATTATCGACGATGCGGGACAGCCATTGCGAACAGGGGAATTGCAGCAGTTCCTGCGCCGTTCGCGCTCTGTACGCATGAACATCATGTTCAATACGGCCATGTGTAAGGGCCTGTTCCACACCCGTTACGGGGGGAGCAGCGCGCCCGACGATGAAGACATGTAGGGCAATCTGCGCGGTTGCCCTGTTACTTTAACGACGAATAAGGAGGCTGTGTATGCAGGCAGTTCGTTTGCATCATTATGAAGAGATGCCGGTTGTCGAAGAGGTGGCGGAGCCAAAGATTACAGGTCCTCTTGATGTAATAGTGCGCATCGGCGGAGCGGGTCTGTGTCGCACCGATCTGCATATCATCGAGGGGCAATGGGCCGGGAAGTCCGGCGTGACCTTGCCCTATATCCTGGGTCATGAAAATGCCGGCTGGGTACACGAGGTCGGTTCGGCTGTGAGCAATGTAGCCGTTGGCGATACTGTCATCGTGCATCCGCTTGTCACCTGCGGCCTGTGTCGCGCCTGCCGCGCGGGTGATGATATGCACTGCGTCAACTCCAGTTTTCCGGGTATTTCCATCGATGGCGGCATGGCGCATTTCTTGAAAACGAATGCGCGAGCCGTTGTCAAACTGAGTCCGACGCTCCAGCCAAAGGACGTTGCGGCCCTGGCCGATGCCGGGCTGACTGCTTATCACGCGGTCAAGAAGGCCGCAACGCTGCTTTACCCCAGCACGAAGGCGGTCGTGATTGGCGCTGGCGGGCTGGGGCATATCGGTATCCAATGCCTCAAGGCGCTGACGCCGGCGGAAATCATCGTGCTTGATCGCTCAGCGCCAGCGCTGGCGCTAACGAAAGAATGGGGCGCGGATCACCAGGTACTCTCAGATGGCAGCCATGTAGCAAAGGTCAAAGAGATCACGGGGGGCCAGGGAGCCGAAGTGGTGATCGATTTCGTAGGCGAGCAGGGGGCGGAACTGGATGCCGTCCAGATGCTGCGGCGCGCCGGTTCGCACTTCATCATCGGCTACGGCGGTACGCTGAAAGTGCCAACCATCGACATCATCTCCACCGAGATCAACTTTATCGGCAACCTTGTCGGCTCCTACAACGACCTTGATGAGTTGATGACGCTCACAGCGCAGGGCAAAGTCAAGCTGCATACGGCGATCTATCCACTGGATGCCGCGCTCGATGCCATTCACGACCTGGATGGTGGCAAACTGCGCGGGCGCGGCATTCTCGTGCCGTCGGGTGCGTAGTGGCTTTCTGTGTATGGTGTAGGGACGCGATTGATCGCGTCCGTGTTCGTCGTCCGTTTCGTCAAACCTGTATGAGCGGACGCGATCAATCGCGTCCCTACACCTTTTCATCCTGATGGCATAGACTTGCTGTGCCGATCAGCCAGCTTTAGCTTCGACGCCCTCAATAAATGCCTTTACCGTCTCCAGGTATAGTTCGCGTTCTTCGACGTGGGCCATGTGGGAACTGTTCTCGAAGAGTACCCATTCTGAGCCGTCGATGCCTTTGTGCAGGACTTCGTTGAGCAGCGGCGTTGACTCGTCGTAGCGGCCTGATGTGATAAGGGTTGGGACATGGATTTCGGAGAGGCGGTTGGTGCGGTCCCAGCCCTTGATAGTGCCGATGACGTGAAATTCGGTCGGGCCGTTCATGGTGAGATAGACCTGCCCCGCCTGGTCCATGGCTCGCTGGACATGCGCCGGTATTGGTTTAAGGCGGATAACGTGGCGATCATAAAAAACCGTCGTGGTCTGCATGTATTCGGGATCATCGAGCGTGCCTGCCTGCTCGTGACGCAGTAGAGTGGCTTGCACATCTGGCGGCAGGGCTTCGCGCAGGCGGTTCGCCTCGGCAACCCATAGGGGTATGCTGCTGGTGCTGCTGGCGAGGATGAGGCTCACAAGGCCCGGCGGTTGTGATAAGGCATATTCGAGGGCAAATAAACCTCCAAATGACTGCCCCCATAGATGCACTTTATCAAGTCCCAGCGCGCGGCGCACGGTGCCTATTTCGGCTACAGATCTCTCTATCGTCCACATGGCAGGGTTGTTGGGCTGGTCGGAACGCCCGCAGCCGAGCTGGTCATAGAAGATGACGCGGCGGCTATCAGAAGCCAGCGCCGCCATGTCTGTGACATAGTCATGCGGGATGCCGGGGCCGCCATGCAATGTCAAAAGCGGGGTGTTCTCGTGTTCCGCCCCGCCCCCTACGATACGATACCAGACGCGGTATCCGTCCACCGGAATAAAGCCCTCTTCATCGTGTAAACTCATGCGCGTTACTCCCTTATTTTTGTTGCGCTTCAATGCGCTCCATGAAGGTCTGGACGAGTGGCAAGAATAACTCAGCTTCTTCAATGTGTGCCATATGGGAACTATGCTCGAATATGACCCACTCTGAACCGGCGATGCCCTTGTGCAGTATCTCGTTGATACGCGGCGTGGATTCGTCGTAGCGGCCTGACGTAATCAGGGTCGGGGTATGAATTTCGGAGAGGCGATCGGTGCGGTCCCAATCCTTAATGACTCCGGTGACGTGAAATTCGCTGGGGCCATTCATAATGAAATAGACCTGTCCCGCCTGATCCATAGCGCGTTTAACCTGGTCTGGCATCGGCACGACACGGATAACGTGGCGTTCGTAAAATGCCATCATCGCTTGCTGATATTCGGGATCGCCGGTAGTACCAGCGTTTTCGTGACGCAGCAAGGTGGCCTGTATCTCCGGCGGCAATTCGCCGCGCAGCCGGTTCGCTTCGGAGACCCACAGGGGCATACTCGAAAGGGTGCTGGCGAGAATGAGGCTGACGATGCCCGGTGGTCGGGTCAGCATGTACTCGATGGCGAGCATCCCGCCCCACGATTGGCCGAGCAGGTGAATGCGGTCAAGGCCGAGTTCGCGCCGCACAATGCCGAGTTCCTCGACAAAGCGCTCGACTCGCCAGAGCGAAGGATCGTCGGGTTGGTCAGAACGCCCGCAGCCCAGTTGATCGTAGAGAATGACACGCCGGGTATCCGAGGCTAAATCGGCAAGATTTTCGATGTAATCATGGGGAATGCCTGGCCCACCGTGCAGGGCGAGCAGGGGAACGTTTTCATGCTCCGCGCCTCCGCCGACCATACGATACCAGACGCGATATGGTCCTGATACAGGAATGAAGCCTTCTTGCTCGCGCATGATTCTTCTATCTCCTTTTTTACTAGCATTAGCTGGCAAATCCTGTTCAAGCATACCATAGAACCGCGCAATTCTGCAGGGAAAAAGTAACCTTGATTGTTCAGCTATTTATGTGATATATTAGATGCATACACCTGATATTTTTATTTATCTCTCACTCATGTGTAGTAAAATAGCAATCAGGTTTATGCCACTTGACTGTATCTCGTTGTATCGTCGGCCTTTTAAACGCCTGTCATAGGGGCCTGTCACAAAGGAGCGCGAGATGACTATCGAAGCAACCCCCCCAACAGAGCAGCAGACGACGCTGCGTTCAAATGCCATTGGTCTTCCCGGAGTTTTGTTCCAGTCAGTCACGACGATGGCTCCTGCCGGAGCTGTGGCTTTCAGCCTGGGTGCCGCTATTCCTTTCACGGGCGGTGCATTGCCCCTGGCGGTCCTTATTGCGTTGATAGCCTGTGCGCTGGTGGCCTTAAACATCGGGTCGATGGCAAAGCATCTGCCTTCTGCTGGCGGCTACTTTACCTATGTCACGCGCGGTCTGGGTCCTCAAGTAGGCTGGCTGGCGGGATGGTTATTTACATTCACGTACATATTATTCCTTCCTCTCACACTGCTCGTGCTGGGAGCAGTGGGCGACTCATTTATGAGTAGTACCTTCCATGTCTCACTCGGAACAAACGGGTGGATCGTCTATGCCCTGATCTTTGCCGTTATAGCTTTCGCTCTGACCTACTTCGGCATTAAGATTTCGGCAGATGTAGGTGTTGTCCTGGGGTTGATCGAAATCGTTGTTTTTGGCGTACTCTCCATTTTTTTGATCGTCCATGCCGGCAGCGGCAATACGGCTGCTACCTTCAATCCCGCTTCCAGTCAGCAGCCGGGACTGGGTGGATGGCAGGGCGTCCTGTTTGGGATGCTCTTTGCGTTCCTGGCGTTTAGCGGCTTCGAGTCCTCCGCGATCCTGGGAGAGGAGTCGCACAATCCGCGCCGCATCGTGCCACGCGCCATCCTGCTCGCCACCGTTCTCATCGGAGTCTTCTACGTCTTTTGCAGTTACGCCGGGGTTGTTGGCTGGGGATTTAGCAAAATCACGGCGTATCCGAATGATTCAAACCCCTGGGGTACGATGGCAGCGCTTGTATGGGGTCCTGTAGCGTTCATCGCCATTTTAGCCATCCTCAATAGCGCGCTGGGCAACGCGAATGCTGCCATCAATGCGGGTGCGCGTATGCTCTTTGCGATGGGCCGTATCAAGGCGCTTCCCGGAGCGCTGGGACGAACGAATCGCTATCGCGTCCCTGGCCCGGCCATTATCCTGATGTTGATCCTGGGCATCGCAATCACGCTCTGGGTCGGTCTGGTTTATGGTCCCACGCTGGCCTTTGCCTTCATAGGAGCTATTCTCACCGTCCCGATCTTGCTCGTCTACATGGCGACCTGCCTGTCGGTGCCTTTCTTTTACTGGCGAGAGCATCGGGATGAGTTCAACGTGGCGCGACATGTAATCTTGCCTGCCATACCCTTTATCCTGCTTGGAGTTGTCATCTACTTCCAGTTTGTGCCGCTGCCCGCCGCGCCGTTCAATCAGGTTGGCCCGATCGATGCCGCCTGGCTCGTGCTGGGGATTATCGTCGTGATATTGCTCAGCTTGCGTGCTCCTCAGGTCTTGCGCCAGGGTACTACGCTCTTTGCCGAAGAACCAGACGGGAAAGAAACAGCATAAGCAGTAGCGATGTCCTGTTTAGAGAGGAGAGAAATGCATGTTACAGCAGACCGCCCGGCACCCGCTCGATCCTTTGACGGTGGGAGAAGTCGAAACAACGACCCGCGTTCTCAACGCATCCGGGCGTATCACCCCGCGCGTGCGTATCATGGCTTATAGTCTGCTGGAACCCGCTAAAGAGGTTGTGCTGGCCTTTCAGCCGGACCAGCCTGTAGCGCGTGAAGTGTTCGTGGTTATGCGAGACCACGAGCGGCGACTGACCATCGAAGCGGTCATCTCGTTGGCTGAGGAAACTATTCGTTCGTGGCGCGAGCGTAGCGATGTGCAGCCTGCCCTCACCTATCCCGAAGTGTTCGCCGCTCAGCAGGCGGTGCTGGCCGATGCTTCTTTTCAGGAGGCGATGAGCAGGCGCGGCATCAGCGACCTCTCTTCCGTGGTGATGTACCCGTGGACTAGTGGGTATCGCGGGCCAGAGGACGCCGCCTCATTGGGACGCATCATTCGCATGGAAGTTGCTCTGGCCGAAGCGCCGGAGGATAACTATTACGCGCACCCGGTGGAGGGTATCATTGCCACCATCGAACTGGATAGCATGAGCGTCCAGATCGAAGATCATGGCGTTGTGCCGGTGCCGACCTCTTCGGGCAATTATACGCAGGAGGGTATTCGGGCAGCCAAAAATGTTCCCTCGTTTCCAGACGGCGCGCGCGCCGACTTGAAACCCATCATGATTATGCAGCCGGAGGGCATCAGTTTTCAGATCGATGGTCACGAGGTGCGCTGGCAGAAGTGGCGTTTGCGCGTGGACTTTACTCCGCGCGAGGGGCTGGTGCTGCACATGGTCGAGTATTTCGACAGGGGACGCTATCGCCCACTGCTCTACCGCGCGGCGCTTTCCGAGATGTACGTACCTTATGCAGACCCTACCCCATCGCACAACTTCAAGAATGTGTTTGACGCGGGCGAAGTGGGCATTGGTGTGCTGGCTAATAGCCTGGAACTGGGCTGCGACTGTCTGGGCGAGATTCGCTATTTCGATGCGACGGTCAACGATGCCGAAGGGCAGCCAGTCGTGCTGGCGAACGCCATTTGTATGCACGAAGAGGACTATAACCTGCTCTGGAAGCATCTTGAGTATAACGAAGATGGCTCGACGCGGGCCGAGGTGCGCCGCTCGCGCCGGTTGGTGATTTCCTCGATCTCGACGGTGGGCAACTACGAATATGGTTTCTACTGGTATCTCTATCAGGATGGCACTATGCAGTACGAGATCAAACTGACGGGCATCATCGCCCCGGCAGCCATCGCGCCGGGAGAAGTGCCAGTGTCGGGAACGCTCGTCGCCCCCGGACTCTACGGGCCAAATCACCAGCACTATTTCAATGTGCGGCTCGATATGATGGTTGACGGCCCGCTCAATTCGGTGGTCGAGGTCAATTGCGAAGCCCTGCCCTGGGATGCTAGCAACCCGCGCGGCAATAGCTGGGTGGCGCGTGAAACGCTGCTGGCTACGGAAAGCGAGGCGCAGCGCTCTATTGAGCCGCGCGCGTCGCGCTTCTGGAAGATCGTCAACCCGTCGTCGCTCAATGCTCTCGGCCAGCCCGTCTCTTACAAGCTCATGCCCGAAAGGAACGCTTTCCCGCTCTTCGCCGAGGGTTCACCGCAATGGCAGCGCGGCGGTTTCACACGCTCCCACCTGTGGGTCACGGCCTACGACCCGGCTGAACGCTACGCGGCTGGCGACTACCCCAACCAGCAGCAGGGCGGCGACGGGCTGCCCGCCTATGTTCAGCAAAATCGCCCGCTGGAAAATACTGATGTCGTCGTCTGGTACACCTTTGGTTCCAATCACGTCGTGCGCCCCGAAGACTGGCCCGTCATGCCGGTGGAAACAGTCGGCTTCCATTTGAAACCCGCCGGTTTCTTCGACGGCAACCCCGCCCTGGATGTAGCGCCGCCTATGTAGGGACGCTTACATGGGTCGGTTGTTTGAAAGGCGTAGTCGCCAGGGGCTGTCATTCTGAGCGCAGCGAAGAATGACAGCTTCCACATCTCCTTCCCTCAAAAACCTGCCTGTGTCAGAATAGATGCTGAATTGCAATTTGAGTTGCATCTTATGTATACTTTTGAGAGAGTCTTTCGGTGTCCGTGAGTTATTTCAGATAAATCCAGGCAGGAGGACACTATGGAACAGGGAGTTGACAAGGTAGAGCGTTCATTGAAGCCATTTGTGGCTCGTGAGGTGAAATGGTGGACGTGGAAGAGGATACTGCTGGCGGCTGTGCTGGTCTTAGTGGTGTTGGAGATAGGCACCTATGCCTTCAACTGGAACTGGACGGGGTTCAAAAACAACGATACGGTCTGGGACTACCTGCAATTATTGTTGCTTCCAGTTACGCTGGCTGCCGTACCAATATGGTTCATGGCGGAGGAAAACCAGCAGCGCATATGGCTGGCGCAGTTGAAGATTGCGCTTCTGATCATTGCAGTCGTGCTTGTCGTCTTATTCATTGGCACTTATGCTTATAACTGGCAATGGACGGGCTTTCACGATCATGGGCGACTGTGGGACTGGTTAGGTCTTGTGCTGGTTCCGATAGTTGTGGCCGTTTTGCCCATATGGTACAGCATACGTCATAGTACAAGCAGTGACGGAACGAGCGCGGCGCAACCGCAGCAGGCTCCCCAGGGGACAGGAGATCACCCACAACAAGCTTTGTGAATGATCCCTTGCAATTTAGCTTTTAATGACCCTCTTCAACTGGGAGAGAGACGGGCCTTTGTCTTTGCGACTGAAGCCGACCAGCCTGCCTATCCAGAAGAGCATGAAAGCGCCGGTGGTGATGCCGGCCAGCGCTACTTTCGTGAGGTCGAGGATAGGTTCGATGCGCACGCCTTCTTGCGACATTACAATCACGGCGATGGGGCGTCCCTGGCTGCCGCCGCCGCCGCCGCTACCGCCGCCTGTCGGGTTGCCGTGTTCATCGACGGGACCTGTGCCGCTTCCCATGCCAAACCCGACGGAGATTTCAGAGCATGGGATGATGGTCGCGCCATCGCGCTCGATAGGTTGTCCAAAGACGGTCTCTACACTGGCATTGCTCACAAGCTGGCTCACGGCCTGCACTACAGAATCTGTTGCTGCCGGTTTTGTGGTTTTCTCATCAATCATGATAGTATCTCCTTCTTCTCTTCAAAATGGACGATAGACCCAGGGTCAATGCCAATCCGGTCAAGATGATGGCGAAATTGGCGCGCGCGGTAGCATTCTGAACAGGCATTCTGCGACGCGACTGTCCCTGCTGGACCTCGATGGCTGATGGTCGATTCAAGATCAACGCGCCGCCAGGCCAGCGCACCTTCACCACTCTTGCGAGGGGAACGATCTGCCCGTAGCGGGTGACGATGGGTTCCCCTCTGGATGTATTGACCTGCAAAATGGGTTCTCGTACTGTTGATTTCATACCTTTTTCGCTCACTCTACTTTGCCAGGAACGCGCTACAAGAATCAATGGCACTCTTTCATCGTACCATATTAACACGTATCATTTTGTCGCTTTTGATACTCTGGCGTCACAAAATGTATCTGTGCTTACCGGACGCCCATACACTCACGGGCAAACAGGCGAATCGAATCCAGTTGGGTCGCGTCCACAAACCTGATGACGATTTCTTGTATGCCCGCCTCTTCGTATTCGGCCAGGCGCTGGCGAATCATGGCCGGTGTGCCGATCAGCTCGGTCTGGCGCAAACTGTCGAGGTCATCGCGTTGCGTGGGCGTCAGTTTGGCAATAGCCTCCTCCTCTGTATCAGCGATGGCGCAATCATCGATGAGGGTGGTGCGCCTGATGCTGTTGTAGTCGCGTCCAAGTTCCTCACAATGCTGCTTGAGGACGGCTAACTTGTGCTTGATGTTGGCGATACCATCACCCACGTTGCAGGCATCAGCGTATTGCGCGACCAGCCTGAGCGTAACCTTTTCTCCTCCACCTCCAATCAAGAGGGGAATATGGGGTTTCTGTACGCCTTTGGGCTGGTTGATGGCTCCTCGCACATGGTAGTATTGGCCCTCAAAGTTCGCTTCGTCCTGCGTCCACATGGCTAAGATAATCTGGATGGCTTCATGCAGGCGCTGCAATCGCTCGCGTGTGTCGGGATAAGCGTAGCCATAGGCGCGATATTCCTCTTCATACCAGCCCGCGCCGATGCCGAAATCGAGCCGCCCATGACTGAGCGCATCGACCGTGCTGGCGATCTTTGCCAGCAGCGCGGGGTTGCGATAGCTATTGCACGTCACCAGTTGCCCGATGCGCACCCGCTTCGTATCGCGCGCCAGCGCCGCCGTGCTGCTCCAGCATTCAAAGGTCATTTCCTGCGTGGGCGTGGGAACGGTGTGGAAATGATCATAAAGCCAGATGGAGTGGAAGTTGAGCGCCTCGGCCTCCCGTGCCACGCGCGACATAGCCTCATACGCCTCCGCCGGATCGCTGATACCCACCAGATCCATACGCCATCCCTGGGGAACAATGACGCCAAAGTCCATTGTCATGGAAACTGATCTCCTTTGTAGAAGGTCAAATATCGATCCAGTAGCGCATTTTGCGCACTGGCGAGTCTTTAACCTCGACGATGTTCTCAAGCTGGCCGCCGTTGTATTCGATGATTTTGCGCGAGCCAATATTGTCCTCGTCGCATGTCACCAGCACACGGCTCAATCCGATTTCTTTCGCTTTGATAAGACCCAGCCGCAGGATTTCTTTCCCATAGCCGCGCCTCCTTTTTGAAGGGCGGATTTGATAGCCGATATGACCGCCCCATAGCAATAACGCCTCGTTCAATTCGTGACGCAGCGAGAGCCGCCCGACATACTCGTCTCCGTCGATGAGCCAGAAGTCAGACATCGGCACGCGATCAGATTTGACATTGGCACGCTTGCTCGCATTGCGTAATCGCTGGAGAAACGCCCCGAAGTTTTCGCTGATTTTATCCAGGTTAATATAAAGCTCGAGACCTTCGGCCTGCGATTCGCGGGTTCCCGCGATGAAACTATCTTTATAAACCAGCGACGGCTCGGTCAAAAATAGCATAGCGTTGCTCCTTTGATGCACGGTTCAACGTTCGTCTGCTCTATTATAGCGCGGAATCTACCATTAAGGGCGAGCGCATCCATCTGATGAATTTTACCGACTAAAATCGTCAATGAGAAAGAAGGCGTCTCCTGTAGGGACAAGGGGCGGGGTAGAGTGACATACCGAGCGCGATAGTACGGCTATCTAAGGGCAATTTTCAATGATGATAGCTTATTCGTATCAAACGGGAAGGGATTGATAACACAGGATAATTACTTCGTATGTGGGCATAGCCTTTACTCTGTATCGTCGGGTATGTCTATGAGCAAATCTGTTACACGCACTTGAAGCACTCTGGCAAGCTTTTCCAGTGATGGAAGCTCTATAGGATAGCGTGGGTCATTCCATGCGCGGCGTACTGTCTTAATAGGGACATCGGCTAATCTTGATAGCTTAGAAATAGAATAGCCCTTAGATATAGCTACTTCTTTAACCCTCAGTTGGTACATGTTCACTTCCAGATGAGTTATTTCTCTTCCATTTTACCAGCAACTAGCATTGACACATAGAGACTTAGAAGCTATACTCTACAGGATATAGCTTACAGATACGTAAAGGAAGGTGGCTTGCTGTCATGAGTGTACAAGAACTAAATTCCGTAGTCGATGAAATGTTCCGGGTGTTTGAAAATGTTAAGGAGATGTTTCGTAAGTGGGATAAGACAAAACACACGCCCTTCATACAGGAAGTCATAAAACTGCAACGATTAGAGGAACGACTTTTCCGGTTGGGCTAAACTGACGAATTTGTAATGCTCCTGCTTAAAGCGGTAAAGGAAAGCGTCTTCACATCCTACGAACTGAAGAGTTATGGCGGAAACTGGTATATCCTTGCGTAAGGAGATAGGGCGTCTATACGTTCACATGGAGTAATCCTATTCTGCTATGGGTTGTCAGTGGGTTTCTGGCCTTTGTCTTTTTAATGTGCCATGTAGTGACACTGGCAAGGGCATAGCCCAACCGCCCCATCCCTGTGTTTCGTTTTACAGGCGCAATGGCCGCTATGCGGTTACGTAGTAACGCCGCGTTCCTGGTCTTTATGGTGTTGAATCGGCCTGTAGAGCGGCATATGCAGGAATTTCCCCCATTATACCCCCTCGTGGGATTTATCTGATCCGGTGGGGGTATCATCACACCCCGGCAGAATCGCGTTGCCACGAGGACAAGCACAAGGCCCCCACCCATCCCCACATCCGCCCCCTTGTCCCTACAGTTACGCAAGACCGTTTCGTACATCCCCATTTTGGTCGGGAAAATTCATCAGGAGTGGTCTGCCACATCTCGTTGTATCATTTGACATAATTTGTGAGATGACATATAATTGTAGTAACAGTAATATGGGTGAGTGAAAGGAAGAGAGAGATGAAAAGGAAACCAAGAACGCCCGCGGAAAATACGAGCGGAAGTAAGGCTAGCTTGCCCAAATATACGATTGGGGTGGTATCTCAAATGTTGGGCCTGCCGCCGCAAATGCTGCGGCGCTATGAAGAGGCCGGGCTGTTGGAACCGGCGCGTCAATCGGGGAAAAACCGCCTCTATTCAGACGCGGATGTAGCTGTACTTGAAGAAATTGCCGCGCTGTACGAACAGGGCGTCAACGCGGTGGGTATTCGCCATATCATTCAGATGCGCAGGCAGGTGGTTGTACTCCAGCAAGAGGTGAACGAGGTTCGTCAAACGCTGTACCGCTACCAGGAAGAGCATCATATTGAAGTGACTTTCCAGGAAAAGGATCAGTAAGCAAGTAAACAGGAAAAAGGATAGATGGTATGCGATATAACGGTAATGGACAGGATTTCAGGCAGGGAGACCCGCAAGGGCAGCAGGAGCGGGATGAACAGGCAAATATGCTTGCCGAATTGCAACTCCAATTCGGTGCTGAGCAACAGAAAAGCGAAGAGTACCTGGACGCGCTCCGGCGCACGCAGGCCGACTTCATTAATTATAAGAGGCGTTCGACTCAAGAGCAGCAAGACGCGCGCGTGGCAGCGCAGGCTGCTATCATCGAACGATTGCTACCGGTGTTGGACGACCTGGGACGCGCCCTTGAGTCAGCGCCAGCAGAATTTGCCGATCAACCCTGGGTAGAGGGCATTTTCCTGGTGCGGCGGCGTCTGTTCAGCACGCTGGAACAGATGGGCGTGCGACAGGTGGGGAAAGTGGGCGAAGCGTTCGACCCCAACATACACGATGCCTTGATGACGCAGTCCGGCACCGGTTCGCCAATGGGAACCGTCGTGCAGGTTACGCGCTCCGGTTATGCTATGGGCGACCGCATCATTCGTCCGGCGCAGGTGATTGTGGCGGGCGCGGCATAAATTGCTCGCATTTTGGGAATACCTTTCCCCAACGGGTTTGTTATAACGATTAGAACATGTCAGATGAACTGACAAAATTTGTTAAATAAGGAGACCAGATAATGGCTAAAATAATTGGCATCGACCTGGGAACAACCAACTCCGTCGTAGCGGTGATTGAAGCTGGCGAGCCAACCGTGCTTGAGAACAGCGAGGGATCGCGCCTTACGCCGTCAGTCGTGGCGGTGACGAAGAGTGGCGAGCGTTTAGTCGGACAGGTTGCCCGGCGACAGGCGATCACCAATCCCGAAAATACCATCTTCTCCATCAAACGCCTGATGGGTCGCAAATACGACGATCCAGAGGTGCAGCGCACGATGAAGAGTGTGCCGTATAAGATTACGCGCGCCGCCAATGGCGATGTGCGTGTGAATCTGGGTGGGCGCGATTACAGTCCGCCTGAAGTTTCCGCGATGATCTTGCAAAAATTGAAGAGCGATGCGGAAGCCAAACTGGGCGAGAAGATCACGCAGGCAGTGATTACCGTTCCTGCCTACTTTAATGATACACAGCGCCAGGCTACCAAAGACGCGGGCAAAATCGCGGGTCTGGAAGTGCTACGCATCATCAACGAGCCAACGGCGGCTTCGCTGGCCTATGGCCTCGATAAGAAAAAGGACGAGACCATCGCGGTCTATGACCTGGGTGGTGGAACCTTCGACATCTCCATCCTGCAACTGGGTGAGGGCGTCTTCGAGGTGAAGGCCACTAATGGCGATACGCACCTGGGTGGTGATGACTTCGACCAGCGCATCATCGACTGGCTGGCCGATGAGTTCCGCAAAGAGCAGGGCATCGACCTGCGCAATGATCGCATGGCCTTGCAGCGTTTGAAGGAAGCGGCAGAGCGCGCCAAGATTGAACTCTCTTCTTCGATGCAGACAGAGATCAACCTGCCCTTTATTACGGCAGATGCCAGTGGCCCTAAACACCTGGTGATGACCCTGACCAGGGCGAAACTGGATCAGTTAGTAGCTGAACTGATCGAGCGCACACGCGGTCCCGTTATGAAGGCTGTTGAAGACGCTGGTCTGCGAGCCAGCGACATCAACGAGGTGGTGCTGGTTGGTGGTCAGACACGTATGCCAGCCGTCATCGAGTTGGTGCGCAAGATCTTCAACAAAGAGCCGAACAAGGGTGTCAATCCTGATGAAGTCGTGGCGATTGGCGCGGCCATCCAGGCCGGTGTGCTGAAAGGCGAGGTCAAGGATGTGCTGCTGCTCGATGTGACGCCGCTTTCGCTGGGCGTGGAGACGCTGGGCGGTGTGATGACGCGCTTGATCGAGCGCAATACCACTATTCCGGCGCGTAAGGGCGAGGTCTTCAGCACGGCTGATGATAACCAGCCTGCGGTAGAGATTCATGTCTTGCAGGGCGAGCGCGAAATGGCGCGCGACAACAAGAGCCTCGGCCACTTCCGGCTGGAGGGCATTGCCCCGGCTCCGCGTGGTGTGCCACAGGTCGAAGTCACGTTCGACATCGATGCCAACGGCATTCTGAATGTTTCGGCGAAGGACCGGGCGACCGGGCGCGAGCAGAAAATCACCATCACGGCCTCCAGCGGCCTCTCTCAAAGCGAGATTGATCGCATGGTGCGTGATGCGGAGATGCACGCGCAGGAAGATCGCCAGCGCAAGGAAGAGATCGAAGCGCGCAACCACGCCGACAGCCTGGCGTACCAGGCCGAACGCACGCTAAGCGAGGCAGGCGACAAAGTCTCTGCCGGTGTGCGCAGTGACGTGGAAGCGAAGATCGCGGCGCTACGCGAGGCCATCGCCAGCAACGACATGTCGCGCGTGAGAAGCTTAACGAGCGAACTCGAAAGCGCGATGCAGCGTATCGGCCAGGACATCTACAGTTCAGCCGGAACGACGGCGGAACCGCAAGGCCCGGCACACGATGACGACTCAGGCACTGTTGAGGGTGAGTACCGGGAAGTATAAAATTTGTTGAGAGATATGTTGGTCAGGCTTGCCTGACCAACATATCTCTCAACAGTCCTCTATTTTAGAATAGTGTGAGGAAGGCA
>DASTKD010000048.1:0-4889 GCA_035716135.1 Ktedonobacteraceae bacterium | reverse complement strand
TTGAGATTCTTCGCTGCGCTCAGAATGACAGACAGGGCGGCTTCATCAAGCTTGACGGAGTACTACATATGACCTGAGTTTGGCATCTCACAGGATAATGTGCTACACTTTCAGGTGGAAGCAATCAATGGAGATTGCGCGCCTCGTGATGATTTGCGCAATGTAAGCGCAACTGGAGGGAGAATTATGGCAATTACCCGCGAACAGTCTATTGATATACCCTCGCAATTCCCGCATACACACCTTTCACAAGAGCAACAACGCGCATTGCTACGCATCTTGCGCCAGCAGATGGTAGAGCGATACCGGCCCATTATTATGGAAGGAGCCGGGCCGATTCGCGTAATGGCTCGCATGGTTGGCGAGTTGGAGCAACAATGCCGTGATTACCATATAGATAATGAGATCATACAATCCGAAATTGTCAACCGCACCATTGGCGATGTCAATCTGCGCCGCGTGAGCGAATGCGAAGGCATAGCTGGCGGTCCTGGCGACTATCGTATGCTGGCCGATGAACTGGGCGTGGCCCTGCCCGGCGAGCAATTGTCTGGCTACACTGCTACTGGCGAAACCTATCTCTGGCTGCGCGATGAAATGATGCAATGTGAGCGCGCTTTACTGCAACAGCATTTTGATGTACGCATCTATGACATCTCTGGCACCGGCAACCCGCTTTTACGTGACTGGCTGGCGGGAGATATGCAGCGCTGGGGCCTATCCGTCGAAAAGGAGCAGTTGTACCTGGGCATGGGTGCCATGGATAGTACCGATAAAGTGCTACGCGCCATGCACCAGTTCTTGCGCGAACGCAACGGCGTAACTCCCGCTATCCTGTTTCCCGAACCTGGCTTCAATGTACCTGAATGGCAGGCCCGTTCATTTGGATATACCCTGCGTCACTTTCGCACCGACGCGCGACATACCTTTAAGTTGACGCCGGATGAACTTGGCGCGTTGCTCGAACAATGGCCGGATATTAGCCTCATCTACCTTACCATCACCAATAATCCCACCACTTTTGCCTATACTCCCGACGAACTCCACGCGCTCTACGCCGTGCTGCGTCCGTACTGGGAAGCCGGACGCGACATTTATATCCTGGCTGATATGGCCTATATCGGCACATCCGAGCCAGAGGCGGACATGCAGCGTATGGAAACCTTCGCCACGCCTGATGTCTTGCGACATAGCATCTTTATCGGCAGTTTCTCCAAATCGTATACTCTGACAGGCGAGCGATTCGGTCATGTGACGATTGGTGACCTTAAACTTGCGCCCGCGCTCGGCGTTGGCTGGTCCAATAGCACGGCCTCATTGCCGGGCGAATGGCAACTCCGCTACATGGCCTATTATCGCCTCATCCAATCGCGCCCCTGGCTGATCGAAAAGTTGCGCGCTTTCTATCGCCTGCGCCGTGAACGCTTGATCGTTCAATTGCGCCATATCAACCAGCAACAGAGCCTGTTTGAACAAATCTACCTCGGCGATGATGCCACCGTCTACAACTGGAGCCAGTTGCGCAAGAATGAAGATGCCTTCTCGCTCTTCGAGAAAACGGGTATCGCAGGAGTGCCGGGTTCTGGCTTTGGCTACAGCGACGACTTCATCCGCTTCTCAATCGGCGTCATTCCCGTGCCTTGTGTTGAATGATGTGATAAATACATCGCGCATTCTTTGTAAGCGTATTGTGATACCATGCCTTGATAAAGGTACGCGCCAGATGGTACTCTGATAGCAGACACAAAGGATGGTACATCCTCGATATTTGTGAAATGTTTCACGTGAAACATTTCACGCACTTGCGCAAAGGTGCAAGGCGCAACTTGTAATTGCTGCATCACATAAAAGGAGAACAGACGCATATGACCACTCGCGTAGGCATCAACGGCTTCGGACGCATCGGGCGTCAATCGATGAAGGCTCTGCTGGAACGCTATCCCCGCGAAATCGAAGTCGTGGCCGTGAACGATTTGACCGATACAAAAACCAACGCCCACCTGTTGAAATATGACTCGACCTATGGCCGTTTCCCCGGCGAGGTCGAGGCTACCGCCGATACATTGATCGTCAATGGACATAAGATCACCGTGTTTTCACAGCGCGATCCGGCACAGATTCCCTGGGGCGACATGGGCATCGAGCTGGTGATCGAGTCGACCGGGCTTTTCACCGACGCCGATAAAGCCGCCGCGCATATCAGGGGCGGCGCGAAAAAAGTCATCATCTCCGCGCCTGCTAAGGGCGAAGACCTGACTATCGTGCTGGGCGTCAACGATTTTATGTACGATCCGGCCAAACACAATATCATCTCCAACGCATCCTGTACCACCAACTGTCTTGCCCCCGCCGCCAAAGTCATTAATGATACCTTTGGCATCGAAAAGGGCTTGATGAACACCATCCACTCCTATACCAACGACCAGCGCATTCTGGATCAGGTGCATAAGGACCTGCGCCGCGCTCGCACAGCCGGAGCGAATATCATTCCCACCAGTACCGGCGCAGCTCGCGCTCTGGCATTGGTTATTCCTGAACTCAAGGGACGCTTCGATGGCATGTCGCTGCGTGTGCCAACCGTCACCGTTTCGGTCGTCGATTTCGTGGCGACCTTGCGCAAGGAAACCAACAAGGACGAGGTCAATCAGGCTTTCAAGGACGCGGCGGCAGGATCGCTCAAAGGCATTCTCGATTTCACCGATGAGCCGCTGGTCTCGACCGATTTCCGGGGCGACCCGCATTCCGCGATTATCGATGGCCTGTCCACGATGGTTATTGGCAATATGGTCAAAGTCATTGCGTGGTACGACAACGAATGGGGCTACTCCTCTCGCGTGGCCGACCTGACCCATTTCATCGCGCAAAAAGGCTTTTAGGAAAATATCGTCATGGATAAGAAGACCGTTCGCGATATTGACGTTGCCGGCAAGCGCGTCTTGATGCGCGTCGATTTCAATGTGCCGCTCGACGCGGAGCGGCACATCACCGACGATACACGCATTCGCGCCGCCCTGCCTACCATCCAGTATATGCTCGATCACGGAGCAGCGCTCATCCTCATGTCGCACCTGGGCCGTCCCGATGGCAAAGTGGTCGAGAAGTTAAGTCTTGCACCCGTAGCTCAGCGCCTGAGCGAACTACTAAAAAGACCAGTGGAGATGGCGGCGGATAGTATCGGGCCGCAGGTAGAGGCGCAGACCAGGTCGTTACAGGCAGGGCAGGTCTTATTGCTGGAAAATCTGCGCTTCCACCCGCAAGAGGAGAAGAACAATCCCGCCTTCGCGCAACAACTGGCCGCGCTGGGAGACCTCTACGTCAGTGATGCCTTTGGCACCGCGCATCGCGCCCATGCCTCGACCGAAGGTGTGACGCGCTTCCTGCCCGGCGTGGCCGGCTTCCTAATGGAAAAGGAACTCAACTTCCTGGGTTCCGCTCTTGAGCATCCACAGCGTCCCTTTGCCGCTATTGTGGGTGGCGCGAAAGTATCGGACAAGATAAAAGTACTTGAACGTCTCACCGGCATGGTAGATATGCTGTTAATCGGCGGAGGCATGGCAAACACTTTTCTCAAGGCCGAAGGCTTTGAAATCGGCGACTCGCTCTTTGAGGAAGGTAAAGTGGAGATGGCGCGTAATCTGCTGGCCGGGGCGCGCCGTAACAACCTGACCCTGTTGTTGCCGGTTGATGTGGTTGTAGCAGACCGCTTCGCCGCCGACGCGCGGCATAAAGTGGTTGCCGCAGATGCTGTGCAGGCGGGTTGGCGCATCCTGGACATTGGTCCGGCTACCATCGAAGCGTTCCGTACAGCCCTTGCCGATGCCCGCACCATCATCTGGAATGGTACGCTGGGCGTAGCCGAGATGCCTGCTTTCGCCGGAGGCACCAATGCCATCATAGACATTCTGGCGCAATGCACGCGGGAAGGCGCGACTACCATTATCGGCGGCGGCGATTCGGCGGCAGCCGTAGATGCGGCGGGCGCGGCGGAACATATGACACATGTTTCAACCGGTGGTGGCGCATCGCTCGAATTCCTCGAAGGGCGCGTGTTGCCGGGTGTAGCAGCATTACAGGATAAAAAGACATGACAACACAGTCGCGCACCGCCATTATCGCGGGTAACTGGAAGATGAACTATGGTCCCCGGCAAGCCGCCACCTTTGCCGGGGAGATCGTGCCAGAACTGGTAACGCTTACTTCGACACACCCGCGTATCATGTCGATCCTTTGCCCGCCGTCCATCTCGCTGGCGGCGGTTCATCATATATTGAGCGAACAGCAACACCCGCGTATCGAACTGGGAGCGCAAAATATGTACTTTGAGGAAAAGGGAGCTTTCACAGGCGAACTGGCCCCCTCGATGGTACGCGAACTATGTACGACGGTCATTCTCGGCCACTCCGAACGCCGCGCCTACTTCGGCGAAAGCGACGAACTGGTCAACAAGAAAACGTTGGCCGCCTTACAAAACGGTTTGCGCCCGATCGTTTGCATCGGCGAGCATCCAGATCAGCATGAAGCCGGACAAACCCGTGAAGTAATTCAGCACCAATCACAGCAGAGCCTGGGTCATTTGCCACTTGAACAGATGAAAGAGGTGGTGATAGCCTACGAGCCAATCTGGGCCATCGGCACCGGCAAAGCCGCCACCGTGGAAGGCGCAGGTGGCGTAATCCACTATATTCGCCAGCTTTTCGGCGAGATGTACGGCGACGACGCGGCTCAGGCGGTACGCATCCTCTACGGAGGCAGCGTGACCTCGGACAACATCAGCGAATTTATGGCTCATCCCGATATTGACGGCGCATTGGTTGGGGGAGCGAGTATCAAACCCGATTTTGTGGAGATTGTGCGCAGGACAATTGAAACCATAAGTAAATAATAAGTAG
>DASTKD010000047.1:0-4516 GCA_035716135.1 Ktedonobacteraceae bacterium | reverse complement strand
TCCGTTATCAACCACTGGCGAAGAAATGATCTGATCGTTGGTGGCAACCGACCAGGATAGTTGCAGGTGACTGACGTTGCTGATATTAAGCTGGTGTTCTTTTATATTGTAGCGCGTGTGTTGCAGGTCATAGCCGAACATGGTGGCATCAGAATTGGAGTTGGGAAGAGGAGCGACTTTGGCCTGTGACTGAAAAAGGGAGGCGATCCACGTATGCGCGGGAGTAACATAGATGTAGAGCAGCGTCGTTGCCAGCACGACAAGCACTAATAGCGTCCAGATGAGCGTGTTTTTGCGCCTGGAAATAAGTCCGGCGTTGCCGTTTTGTCTTTCCATAGTATCCTTCCGCGCGGATGACCTTTAACAACGACTTACGTGTGACTTATCTCGCAGGCGCGAATATTTTTACTACTATATCATACGTTATTGAGTTTTACGCAGTTTCCAGATATTCTCTGTCGGCCAGCGTCTGCCCCAGGCTGTCTCATTTTCATCGCGGTAGGTGCTGGTAGCGTTCTCGGACGGCTGTGTCTCAATCAAATCTTCTATAAGGAAGCCTGTTCTGCGGAAAAGGCGTAACCATTCACCATAGGGCAACTGAAAATTGACCTCGTTCTCCCATTCCAGACGTTTCATGCCAAAGTAGTCGTTGATGAGGCGATCGGTAAGCTGGTCTGTCACCACGTCCTGGCATAGAAACTGGATAGGCGTACCGCCTGAGAAGGCGAAGAGTCCGCCGGGGCGCAGGAGACGCGCCGCCTCTGGCACGGTGCGCTGCGGGTCACAGAAGGTCATGGCTCCCCAATCGCAAAAAACGATATCGAAGCTAGTATCTGGCAATGGCACATCTTCGGCGCTGGCCTCGATCAACGGGAAGTCTACACCTGCCTCATCCATGAGATGGCGCGCGTGCTGGAGTTGCCGGGCTGAAAGATCAAGGCCAACGGGTCGCGCGCCAAGCCGGGCCAGTTCAATAGACCAGCGTGCCGCACCGCAGCCCAGTTCCAGGATATCCTTGCCAGCCACCTTGCCGAGAATGTGAAGTTCCGCCTCCGGTATGCGCCAGAGACCCCACGCCATCGCATTTTTCCCCGCGAGCGATGCCGCGTGGCGTTGTTCATAGCTGTCGCTGGTCGCCTGCCACATCGTGCGGTTCTTGCGCGCGTGTTCTGAAAGTACGAGGTCTGGTTGCTGATTATCAGGTTGATTGTTCATGGCTTTGCCTCCTGTGAATGGATAACACATCTTATTGTACATCGCTATAGCCATGAAAGTAATCAATGGCGTATGATTACCTCTGTAAAGACTAATACCTGAGAAAGCAATAAGTGAGCAGCGCAATCGACAAACCAGAATCAATACTAACGACATCACGCTGGATGAACACGGATGGGCGGCGTGTAGTGATGGCGCGAGCGATCCGTTCTTTTGGCTATGGGTTCACCAGCATCTTGCTTGGCATCACATTGACCTCGGCGGGATTCTCGACTCTTGAGGTTGGGTTGGTGCTAACGGCGGCCCTGGTGGGAGACATTATCGCTATTGTTCTGGTGGCTTTGTTCGCGGATCGCATTGGACGCAGGCGCGTGCTGGTTTTTCTGGCGCTCTTAATGGTGGGATCGGGGCTGGCCTTTGCTTTCTCGCGCAACCTGTTTGTATTGCTGCTGGCGGCTTTTTTTGGTACGCTCAGCCCTTCGAGCGCGGATAACGCGCCGTTCGCGGCCATCGAACAGGCAATTTTACCCCAGACCTGCCTGGAACAACGCCGCATGGATGCCTTTGCCCGCTATAACTTGATGGCGCAGTTGGCGGGCGCGGCAGGCGGATTGGCCGTGATTATCCCCGATGTTTTGCACAGGACGATGGGCATGGAAACCGCTTTTGTGGTACGCGCCATGTTCGCGGGTTACGCCCTGATCGCGCTGGCGATGGGAACACTATTTTTGAGCATGTCAGATAAGATCGAAGTTTCGCCTGGAGCGCCGCGCAGGCTTGAAACTGCTATGATAAAATCCGGCAAACCGCTGCAACAATCGCGGGGCATCGTCTTGCGGCTGGCGGCGCTGTTCGCACTCGACGCATTTGCCGGTGGGCTGGTGGTGCAAACCATTCTTTCGTTGTGGTTTCATATGCGCTTTGGCGTGCCGCTTAGTGTGCTGGGCGCGCTTTTCTTTGGCACAAACCTGCTGGCCGCGCTCTCCTTTCCGGTTGCGGTGTGGCTGGCGAAACGGATTGGCCTGCTCAATACGATGGTTTTTACGCATCTGCCCTCCAATTTCCTGCTTATGCTGGTGCCGTTGATGCCAGCCTTTCCACTCGCCGCGCTCTGCCTGCTGGCGCGCCAGTCCCTGTCACAGATGGATGTGCCAACCAGACAGACGTACACAATGACGCTGGTTGCGCCAGATGAGCGAACAGCAGCAGCCAGCATGACGACGATGGCGCGTAGCATCGCCCTTTCGCTTAGTCCCTTGCTGGCGGGCGCGTTGCTCAGTGGCACGGTACTTATGCTGGGACTGCCCTTTTTGCTATGCGGAGGACTGAAAGCGGGCTATGATTTGTTGCTTTTCGGGGTGTTTAGGAAGGTAAAAGCGCCTGGATAAGTTGACGCGCGATGGGGACGCGGGCGACGCAAGCGTCCCCACCCCACATCCACACCGCCCACGTCCCTACTATTCAGATGGGGGATAATTCGTTATAATTATTCTGGAAAGAGCAAAAACTTGAACAAAGGGAGCAGTATTTCGTGCAGCAACAAGAAATGAACTTTGATCTGCTGGCGGTCTTTAACGCGGAGAGCGACGCGGACGCGGCAGAGACAAAACTCCATAAAGAGGGCTTTGGGGATGAAGAGGTTTTTCGGATGGCAGCAGGCTCGGTGAGCGGAGGACAGTTCCGCGAACATGGACCGAACCGCGACCGCGCCTCCGTTTTCTTACAAACCACTCGTTTGGGGCCAAATCCGGTGACGGTGATCCTGCTGGCTATCATCTTTGGCGTGATACTGGGCGCGGTGATGTTTGGAGTGACCGATTTTGCCATTTCATCCCATCCCGTGCTGATCGGTACGCTGGCTGGAGTGGTGGTGGGCATCATCCTGGGAGCGATCATCGGGTTGACCCGCAAAGGGCGGGTGCGCGGCGCGATTGGGCAGGATTTAACGAAGATCAATGCCGAGAAAGCGCAGCCCACCCAGGAGGCGCGCACAGTGATCGCTATTCGCCTGCCCGTTCCCGAAAACGTCAGTCGCAAGTCGAAGGCGCGGGCGATTTTGCTGAATAACAGAGGGAAGATTGACAGGAGTGTCGGGGGATAATGTTGCCTGAACACTAGCCAACCAGGTGTACAATAAATTTAGTTGCGTTCACTTCACTCATTCACGCTTGTTACAGGAGCATATCGGGTATGACTAACACGCACGACCTACCGCTTTCGCAAGTCGAAGTGGAGACGGATGAGTTGATTCGCCTGCGCGCGAAGCTTTTGCCTCCCTATAACGTGATCTTGTTCAATGATGAGTACAATAGCATGGATTATGTTGTCGCTGTCCTCCTGCATACCATCAATACGCTTACAGAGGCGGAGGCGGTGGAGATCATGCTTACCGCGCACCTGAGGGGCAACGCCATTGTGATTACCTGTCCCAGAGAAACCGCCGAGTTTTACCAGGAACGCATCCTGAGCTATGGCCTGACCGCGACTATCGCGCCGGAGTAGTCAATCTCATCATTTTTCCCACGCAATATGGTAGATACTCTGTACACAATCGCTATTGACGAGAAGACAGTTACGAGTTAGAATCATAGTGACCTGGCGGAACTTTTTGAAGACGGTCCAATGTAGGATACTGTAAGCAAGAAAAGATGCTGTTTATCGCGTTCCATCAGGGGGAGAAAGAAATGGTTCACATATTCCGTAGAGCCAGAGAGGAAACAGAGACGAGCAAAGCGGCTCCAGGGGTTGGAGCTAACGGCGATATTGCCGTAATCGTCGATGGTAAAAGGCTAGACAAAGAGTTGGTGCGTCTAGCCTGCTTTATGGCAAAACGAGGAAAACGAAAAATTCACTTAGTACATATTATAGAAGTTCCCCGCACCCTTCCACTCAAAGCCACTCTTACCGAAGCATCCGAAAACGCCGACAGATTACTCACCGAAGCCATGACCATCGCCGACGAACAGGGCTGCGAGGCTATCGCGGAAGTCGTGCAAACGCGCGATGCCGGCCCGGCTATCGTCGATGAGGCCAAAGACCACGCCTGCGCTCTGATCTTGCTGGGGTTGGTGCGCAACGCGAAAAAAGGCAGCGGCATCGGTAGCGATCTGGGCAAAACGGTGCCGTTCGTGCTTGCCAATGCGCCCTGCAGGGTATGGGTGGTGCAGGACCCGCCCGCGCTGTAACAATGTAAATTGTAGGGACGCGATTGATCGCGTCCGCTCTGTGGACATCTACTCCTCCGTCAAGCTTGATGAAGCCGTCCTGGCTGTCATTCTGAGCGCAGCGAAGAATCTCAAGT
>DASTKD010000046.1:0-18852 GCA_035716135.1 Ktedonobacteraceae bacterium | reverse complement strand
AAAATGAAGGGGTGAGATTTGTCTACTATCTTATTGATTCGGCATGGCGAGAGCCAATCGAACGTGGGCTTGCCAACAAAATACCCGGAAAGTGTAGAGCTTACACATCTTGGCATGGGGCAGGCCGAGTGTATTGCCGACTATCTTGAAGTGCATGTTTGCCCTGACCGTATTGTTACCTCGTGCTATCTGCGGACCAAACAGACGGCTATGCCAACACTATCTCGCTTTTCGTCTGTGCCTGAAGAGGAATGGCCGGTACATGAATTTACCTATCTCTCCCTGGCCGACTTTCTCATCTTCTCGACTGTGGAAGATAGAAAACCTCTGGTGGACGCTTACTGGGAACTTTGCGATCCCGATAGCGTTGATGGACCGGGATCGGAGTCTTTTGAGCAATTCATCAAGCGTGTGCGGAGCGTGATGAAGAAATTTGAGGAGGTCAACAGAGGCGAAACCATCGTCGTCTTTACCCATGAGCAATTCATTTGTGCCATCTACTGGTTATTAACACATAACCCGGTACATATGTCTCCGCAGAGGATGAGACATTTTAAGGCTTTCCTCAAGGAAAACTCTATTCCCAATGCTGGCTTATTGCGACTCCAGCGCTATGACGATCAAAGTGGCTGGCAACCAGAGGTGGTCTGGCCTCTTGTCACGTATATGTAGGTGTCATGCGTCGCTCCGCCCGTGCTTGCATTGTCGTCCTTTGCTGCCCCCTGTCATCCTGAGCGCAGCGAAGGATCTCATGCGCCTGACACTGAGATCCTTCGCTGCGCTCCGGATGACACCGCATTATAAGACACCCCTTCCCTCGCGCGACTTCTTATGTAAGCTCTTCCTCATCCCAGATGGATAAAGCAACCAGGCGATGGTACTTTTGTCATGTGGAAGCCGACTGAAAGCACTGTGAAAGAATAGTTGGCTATACTCTTATCTGTGAAGCATCCAACTCCGGGGGAAATAGTTCACTTCGCTTCATATCCTCTCTAAGTGAACTGCAAAGGAAGAAAGGATCTACATGATTTCGCGCAAACCATTTTTGCGGCTCTTTGCCGCGCTCAGTGTGGTGATGATCGGGGCGCTGGCATTCGGCGTTTTTTCCATGACGGCCGGCGCTAGCCATGCAGCAGGCACCTCTCCTCACGCCACGCCACGTTTCTTCTCCTTCCATCATACGTTCGCGGCGGTGCGCAACTCTGGCGGCGGCGGGCTGGCAACCTGGTCATCGTCATTCGTCTCCGGTGGAAAAACCTATTCATACACAATGGTGGGAACGAACCCATCAAAAGGCTCTGCTACGACAACTGTGCCGACCACGATTGTGCCGCTTATATTGAAATTCTCCAATGGCACGGTATTCGATGGCACACAGAAGGTATCGAACACCACCAGTTCACCCATCTTCAACAAAGCAAAATTCTCGAGTGGCACGACTCAGTATGGCGACGCCATCCAGCGCGCCGAGTTCTGGAAGACTATCCCGATTCCCAGAAATTACCATGTGCTGGTAGGAACTCCTACCATCGCCACAGCCATTACCATCACTGTTCCAGCAGCGGATGGCGCAACCGCGAAGGACGGCAGCACTGGTAAGACCATTGGCATCATCGACATTAACTGGTTTGATCCCCAGTTGCAGAACTTGCTGGTCTCGCAGCATTTCACGGCTAACATGCTGCCGATTTTCCTGGCGAACAATGTCTACCTGTCGAGTGGTGCGCCCGCCCTCGCAAATTGCTGCATCGGCGGCTATCATAACGCGGTGCAGAACAGCGCCGGGCTGCAAACCTACATCTTCTCTATCAATGCCGACGCGGGTATTGAGGGCGGCTTTGGCGAAGATGTCAGCGCCCTGAGTCATGAACTGGCCGAGTGGTTGAACGATCCCTTCACCAACAACGTTGTTCCCAACTGGATTTCTCCCATTGCACCCCAGTATGGATGCAACAATTTCCTCGAGGTCGGCGATCCCCTGGTGGGCGTCGTCTTCACCGTCACCGGCTTCACCCAGCATATGCAGGACGAAGCCTTCTTCTCCTGGTTCGCGCGCCAGAAGCCATCCGTCGGCTTTAGTGGTCGCTATACCTACCTGGGAACGTTCAAAGGACTTTCAAAAGTCTGTTAAGCTGAGCGTATTCACTCATAAAAGAGGGAAGACAGGATAGGGCATCTCATCCATCGCCTGTCATCCTGAGCGAAGCGAAGGATCTCTCGTCCCATCGCAGGAGATCCTGAGCGAAGCGAAGGATGACAACGAAAGCGACTTAAAAAACCTATCGGTGAAAGTCTGGAGGAGTGGGGTCCTCCTGGCATGTAGGGATGCCCCTTGCGGGCATCCGGCCCCACATCCGCCCCGCCCACCTCCCTACGTCTTTTCCCCATTCACCGCCGATTCATACGCTTCGGCCAGTTTTGGCACGGTCTCGAAGTTGGATAGTTCTGCGGGGGCGATCCAGCGCATTTCGGTGGCCTCCCAGTCGTGTTGGATGGCGTCGGGCGCGAGGGTCTCGAAGAGGTAGGGGTGGATAAACCAGTGGCGACCCAGCGAGGCGTCCTCGTATTCGACGACCGCGCCGCGCCGCAACATTCGCACCTGGTCGCGTTGCAGGCCGGTCTCTTCGCGGATTTCCGTAAACGCCTGTTCATCGGGTGACACACCGGCTTCGACGAAGCCGCTTACACCTGCCCAGCGCGCGTTATAGCTGCCGACGCGCTCGCTGCGGCGCGCGATCAGGATGTGTAACTCTCCGCTATCGTTGCGCGTGAGGAAGCAGGTAACAACGGGTGTTTTCTGTATGCTTGACATGAGCGTTACTACTCCTATATAGTAGGCTAGGCATATCGTATACTTCTGGCACCAGCCACCTGGCACACATATGCATTATTATACCTTTTTACAGCTAGAAAGGCCTGTTCGCCTTTACTATATGGAGGTAGGCCGACGTGCAATCGGGCATTATTATCATCGCCCTGGTTATTCTGGTGGTGGGAGCAGTAATTGCTCTCGGCGCCGGATACTTTATCGGGGCTACACGCAATAAACAAAAAATCGCGGAACACCTGCGCGTTGAGAAAGAAGCCAGCGAGCAGCGTTTGATGGAACTCCAGTTACAGCAGCACGAAGCGTTGCGTGATGCGCGTGAGGAGTCCGAGCGTTTCCGCGCAACGCTGGAACGTGACAACGCCGAGCGACGAACCGAGTTGCAGCGCCAGGAACGGCGTCTGCAACAGAAGGAAGAAACGCTCGATAGAAAAATTGATGGTCTGGAACAGCGCGAGCGCAAGCTATCAGCGCGCGAACGAGCCATTGAACAGAGCCGCGAAGAGGTCGAGACGATCAGGCAGGGGCATCTCAAAGAGCTTGAGCGCATCGCTCAAATGACGGAGGATCAGGCCAGAGAGGTGCTGCTTGAACGCATTGAAAGCCGCACACGCGGCGAAGCGGCGCGGCGCATTCGCATGATCGAGGAACAGGCGCGCGAGGAGGCCGATACGCGCGCGCGTGAAATTATCACGCTGGCGATTCAACGCTGCGCCTCCGATCAGGTAGCCGAGGCGGTCGTCTCGGTGGTGCCGCTGCCCAACGATGAAATGAAGGGGCGCATCATCGGACGCGAGGGGCGCAATATTCGCGCGCTCGAAGCCGCTACGGGCATCGACCTGATTATCGACGACACGCCTGAAGCGGTCATCCTCTCCGGCTTCGATCCCGTGCGGCGCGAAGTCGCGCGCGTGGCTCTGACTCGGCTGATCCTCGATGGTCGCATCCACCCGGCGCGTATCGAGGATGTGGTAGCGAAGGCTCGCCAGGAAGTGGATATGATCGTGCGCGAAGAGGGCGAGCGGGCTGCGATGGAGGCCAACGTGCATGGGCTGCAACCCGACCTGCTCAAATTGCTGGGTCGGCTGCATTTCCGCACCAGTTACGGGCAGAATGTGCTGGCGCACTCCGTCGAAGTCTCGATTCTGGCCGGCACTATCGCGCACGAACTGGGAGCCGATGTAAATATTAGTAAGACGGCTGCTTTGCTGCACGACATCGGCAAAGCCATCGACCAGGAGGTCGAGGGGCCACACGCCATTATCGGCGGCGAGGTCGCGCGTCGTTTCGGCAAATCGCCGCGCGTCATTCACGCGATGGTCGCGCACCACGCCACCGAATCGGAGCCGCAAAGCCTCGAAGCTGCTATTGTGCAGGCGGCGGACGCCATATCAGCCGCGCGCCCCGGCGCGCGCCGCGAGACGATTGACCTGTACATCAAACGCCTCGAAGCCCTGGAATCGATTGCCAACTCCTTTACGGGCGTCGAAAAATCGTTCGCCATCCAGGCCGGGCGCGAAGTGCGTATCATCGTCAAGCCCGAAGAGATCGATGAATACAGCGCCAGCCAGCTTGCCAGCGAGATCGCGCACAAAATCGAGGAAAGCATGGATTATCCCGGCCAGATCAAAATAACGGTCGTGCGCGAAACCCGCGCCGTCGATTTCGCCAGGTAAAACGTATATTATGTAATGAATTGGAGGAAAGGCAAGTTATCCCCTGACACCCACAAGGGGTGTCACTACATATCATGATGCCCTCCGACCCCACCGGCCTTTCACTGGCAGGTTGTTGAGGAAAGGGACCAGCGAGGCGGGAGCGTCATCCCTTCGCCCCCTGTCATCCTGAGCGCAGCGAAGGATCTCTCGTCGGGCCACGCGCAGATCCTTCGCTGCGCTCAGGATGACAGGGGCGACCGGTGCGTATCAGGGGTCGTGTGGTGGGAAATCTTGAAATGTAGTGATGCCCCTCGTGGGCATCACCCTTGTGGGCATCAGGGGATGAGCTTGTGCTAAAATAACATGACCAACTATATTGACCTGCATACCCATTCGACCGCGTCGGATGGCGTCTATTCGCCGACCGAATTGTTGCAGCGTGCTAAAGAAGTGGGATTGCGCGTGCTGGCTTTGACCGACCACGATACTTCTGATGGGTTGGAAGAGGCGGCAAAGGCTGCCGCCGCGCTGGACATTGACTTCATTCCAGGCATCGAAATCAATACCGATGTGAGCGGAGGTGAAGTGCATGTGCTTGGCTACTTCGCGGAGTTCCAGCAGCCCACGTTCCAGGGCGTATTGAAGGTGCTGCGCGACGCCCGCGAGCGGCGCGGACAGCGTATGGTGGAATTGTTGAACGAACATGGCATCAACGTCTCGTGGGAGCGCGTGCGCGAACTGGCGCAGGGCGCGGTTGGTCGCCCGCACGTCGCCAGGGCTTTGTTAGAAGCGGGCTACGTGCAGACCATTGGCGAAGCCTTCGACAAATACATCGGCAATGGATGCTACGCCTATGTGCCGCGTTATCGTCTTACACCGGATGATGCTGTGCGTCTGATCGTCAGCGCCAACGGGCTGCCCGTCATCGCGCATCCCGCCGACCTGCCCGGCCTTGATGAACTGCGCAACTGGTTGCCTGGCCTCTGCGAAGTTGGCATGGTAGGACTCGAAACCTACTATGGCCCCTACACCGCAGAGCAAGAGCAGGCGTTACGCGCCCTGGCCGACGAATACCATCTCATATCCACCGGAGGCACCGACTTTCATGGTCCCGGCATTCACCCGACGCCCCTGGGCGGTCGTCATGTGCCATACGAATCCGTAGAGCGCCTGAAAGCCGAAGCCGCCAGACGCCGGGGCAAGACGCCTCCGGCCTTTGAACTACCGCCACCTGTGCAAGAAAAGTAAGAGATACAGAGGAGAACCAGTGAGCCAGCGAAAAGATTTTGAGCGGCGCTATCGGCTGCTGCGCGAAATCATCGAAACCATCACCCTCACCCTCCTCATGTTCCTTATCATCCGCTTCGCCGTGCAAAATTTCCGCGTGGATGGCATGAGCATGGAACCCACCTTGCACAATCAGGAATACATCCTCGTGAATAAAGCGGCCTACGTCTTTCACGCGCCCGGACGCGGGGATGTGATCGTTTTCGAGTACCCGCTCGACCCACAGGTAGACTACGTGAAGCGTATCATCGCCATTCCCGGCGATGTCATCAGCATCGTGGGAGAGAAAGTGACCGTTGATGGCGTCACGCTGCGCGAGCCATACATCAACCCGACCGACCCCTTTAATCCTTTCCCGCCCATCGTTAATCGTACCGTTCCACCCAACGATTACTTCGTCATGGGCGATAATCGCGGCAACAGCTCGGATTCGCGTCAATGGGGCTTTGTGCCACGCCAGAACATCATCGGCCAGGCCACATTCATCTACTGGCCCTTCAATGGCGGCAATTTCGGCCTGCTGCCCAACTTCTCCAGCGTCTTCACTGGCGTGCATCGATAAAATTGGCCGCGACGCCAGTCTGGCCTTCGCCCTGTCATCCTGAGCGAAGCGAAGGATCTGCGCGTCGGGCAGACAGATCCTTCGCTTCGCTCAGGATGACAAGAGAAGCGACGGATTTGATTGGTCAGGATGCCCTACAATACAACGAAATGATTGCTCAAGCGTATGTATTGTAGGCAGAGGCGACCCTTGTGGTCGCCCCTGGGAACTATGCTTACGGTCGCTTTGATAACTATATTGAAAAATTATGGAGGAAACAACGCATGGATGTCGTTAATTCAAATCTTGGGCTGTTTTCGTGGATCATTTTTGGCGCGTTGGCCGGTTGGGTTGCCAGCATCATAGCCGGGGGCAACTCGCGCCTGGGCTGTCTGGGCAATATCGTGGTGGGCATCCTCGGCGCGTTTATTGGCGGCTGGGTATACAGCCTGGTTACCGGCCATGCGCTCAGCGTGGGCTGGAACTTGACAGCATTTATTGTGTCAGTACTCGGTGCCATCATACTGCTGGCAATTATTAATCTGGTGACTGGCTCTTCCGACAGGAAGTGACGCTACATGCCGCGCAGCGCGTCCCTGCGCCCCGCGTCACGCCAGCGACTCGTTTCTGCGCCGTTCTCGCCGACAGGCTTGCGGCGCAGTTTCTCTTCCTCGATATGCTGGTTAAGCAAGAGACCGCCCATCAGCGCGGCGATTTGCGCAGGTGCCAGCGTTCCATTTTCCGTTTCTTCAGGCGGCGTATATGGCGTTTTGTCGTTGCGCGTATCCCATTCTTCGGCGATGAAATCGGTGGACATGTCTCCGGCCAGATAGCGGGGATGGTCCATCAGCCAGCGCGCGAAGGGTAACGTGGTGCGCACGCCCATTACCTGATATTCGTCGAGGGCGCGGCGCATTCGCGCGATGGCGTGCTGGCGGTCTTTGCTCCACACGATCAATTTTGAAAGCAGCGGATCATAAAAGAGCGGCACTTGCAAACCAGCGTACATGCCGCTATCGACGCGCACACCGGGGCCGGATGGCTCTTGCAGCGCCTGCACGGTTCCGGTGGCCGGTAAGAAGCGATTTTCAGGGTCTTCGGCAGAGATACGCGCTTCAATGGCCGCGCCTCTCAACGTTATCTGCTCCTGGGTGAAAGAGAGCGGCAGGCCAGCCGCCACGCGAAACTGCTCCTGTACCAGGTCAATGCCCGTCACCCATTCGGTCACAGGATGTTCGACCTGGATACGCGCATTGACCTCGAGGAAATAGAAGTTGCGGTCGGGACCAAGCAAAAATTCAGCCGTGCCAGCATTGACATAATGAATGCTGCGGATCAGATTGACGGCAGCGCCGGTGATGCGCTGGCGCAATTCCTCATCCAGCACAGGCGAGGGCGCTTCCTCGATCAGCTTTTGGTGTCGCCGTTGAATGCTGCATTCGCGCTCGCCCAGGTGGACGACGTTGCCATGTGTATCAGCGATGAACTGCACCTCGATGTGACGCGCCGGAGAGACGGCTTTCTCGATATAAACGCGCTCGTCGCCAAAGGCGCTTTTGGCCTCGCTGCGTGCCGTGCGCAACGAGGCAGCCAGGTCTTTAGGGTCGCGCACAAAGCGAATGCCTTTGCCGCCGCCGCCTGCCGCCGCCTTGAGCAGCAATGGATAGCCGATCTGCCCGGCCAGTGCGGCTATTTCGTCATCAGGTACGTTGTCGAGCAGCGCGCCCGGCACGATAGGCACATCGACAGCGCGGGCGGCGTTACGCGCCGCGGTTTTCTCGCCCACCGCGCGTTCTATGCTGGCCGGTGGCCCCACGAAAATCAGCCCCGCCTCGGTGCAGGCATCGACGAAAGCGCCATTCTCCGACAGGAAACCGTAGCCAGGGTGAACGGCCTGCGCCCCTGCGCGTTTCGCCACCTCAATGATGGTGGGGATATGCAAATAACTCTTCGCCGCCTGCGATGGGCCGATGTGATACGCTTCATCCGCCATACGCACATGCAAAGCGTTGCGATCCGCATCGCTATACACGGCTACGCTGCTCAGTCCCAGTTCGCGGCAGGCGCGAATGACACGCACCGCGATCTCCCCGCGATTGGGGATCAGCACCTTCTGAAAAGGCCAATCGGCTACAGAATCATTTTGCATATTACAAGGCTCCTATCTGGTCATTTAAAAAGAGTATAGCACGTATTTCACCGCCAGCACTAGGAGATTCAGGTGAGTCTCCTACCCAAAAGTATGCTTTTCAGCAAAAGTAGGGTAAAGTAGAGTTGCGGTATTTTTTCAGGAGAGTCCCTTTCGCCACAAGATCGATAGAGATACATGTATTTTCGTGTTACCAGGTACCCGTACATCACGGCGAGGTTCGCGTGAGAAGGAGGAGCAACGGCATGTTCAAAGCGCGTAGAGTGAGAAGTAGCGGATGGTTATCCATCGTTTCCTGCATGGTTATGATGCTCGCTGGCTTGAGCGCCTGTGCGCAGGACCAGACATCAAGCACCGGAGGGTCTACTGCTTTTACCAACTCGAAACCCATTGTCATCGGGTTCTCGATGCCTTTAACAAAAGATTTCTCAACCGATGGTCAGTTGATGCTACAGGGATACCAACTGTGGGCGGATGCAGTCAATAATAGCGGCGGCATACTCGGTCGCCCGGTCCAGTTGAAACATTACGACGATCAGAGCGATCCAGATAAGACAAAGTCGAACTACGAGACACTGATCAACAAAGATAAAGTCGATCTGCTGTTTGGACCATTTTCCACCTTGCTGACAAAAGCGGCGGAAGGCGCGAATGGCATCAGCGCCTATCCGTTCGTTGAGGGCGCGGGTGGCGCTCCTTCAGTATTTTCAGATCCAGCAGACGGACGCCCGGGTGGCTGGCCTAACCTGTTTGCTGTTTCGGTGCCAGTTGTGAATAACCTGGACACCTACGCATATTACATTCTTTCGCTGCCGCTCTCCCAACGGCCCAAAACAATCGCTTATCTGACTTCAGACGACCCGTTTACCTTTCCGCAGATTGACAGGGCAGAGCAGTTGCTGTGGCAGGGAGGCGTCAAGACGGTCTTCCCCACGCCTGCCAATTTTAAACAATTTGGGTCGATGCCGCAATTTTCATATGGCCCACAAGAATCAGGTCCGCAGTATGAATATGGCGAGGGTGATAAAAATCCCACCGCTGAAGCTACTGCTTATGCGGAAGCAGTTGTCCATGCCAACCCTGATGTAGTGGTGCTTGGCACCCTTCTGCCGGATATTCAGGCAGAAATCGCGGTCTTTAAGAAAGAGCATTTCAAACCTAAATCGCTGATTGCGACGGCGGGGCCAGACCTGGGCAGTGACTTTATTCACGCTATCGGCGGTGAACAGTACACGGAGGGGATATTCGTTCCCAACGGCTGGTACCCGCAGGCCAATAACTTCCAGAATGCTGCAATGGTGCAGGCGTATATTGCTAAATACGGCGGCACGGCGAACCAGGTCAATGCTGACGTGGCCGAAGCCTACTCGGTAGGACAGGTGACACAACAGGCTATCGAAAAAGTTGGCAGTCTCGATAAAACGGCTCTGAAAAATGAGCTGCACAGCGGCGATGCGTTCAACACCGTGCAGGGAACCGCGTCGTTCGCGTCGGATGGACGCAATACGCAAGGACTGGCATACCTGTTCCAGTGGCAGGGTGGACAGCTTATTCCGGTGTACCCTTTGTCCGTCGCGGCGGAAAATCCAGAGTACGATAAGTACGGTTTTTAACTGGTTGGGGAGGCACATGAGTCGAGTACCGGTAGGAGATTCAGGTAAATTTCCTCCCCAAAAGTTTCATTTCGGGTTGTAGTGATGTACACTACAGTGTGGTTGTTCTGCATCGGTTTGGAAGGCTTGCGCCGCGTATTGCAGCGTATTTAAGAGGAGCTACAGGTTGTAATCGCTCGCTGCATGAGAAGGGATTAAGCTGTCATGGTTAGATTCATTAGTAACATACCTATTTTCCGCCGCCTCTTCATAGCGTTTGCCATAGCGGCTCTTATCCCAGGTATCGTGATTGTGCTGCTTGGTAATTTTTATATCAGCTCGCTGAACACACGCGGCCAGGCGGTGCGAACCAGTTTCGATGCCCAGAGCATCGCGGCGCAGGAGGAAACGAATCTACAGCGCATGAATGCAGACCTGGAGGCTTTCCACTACGAAGTATACGGACAGGTATTCGCAACCCTGAACGGCGTCCAGGTAGACCCGTCGTTTTTCAACTCAGGGGCATTGATTGGTCAGGAAGCCCTGCAAAATGAAGCGTCGTTCGACCAGGCGATAAAGAACTATCCAGGCAACTACGAGATCATGAACTCTCCCAATATGAGTGAGATTAAAAGTATCTTGACGGGTGATGATCCCGCGAATGGCAACAGCATTATTAACACACAGAAAGCGGCGCTCGATAGTGCCGGGCAGTTGTGGCCTCAATATAAAACATATCAGGACGCGGTGTTAAAAGACCTCAAGGCTTTGCAGACTCAATTGCAAAGTAATACTCCTTTCACTAGAGCCGGGGTGAGTCAAAGCTACAACCAGGACTATGAACAACTGTCTAAGGCGCGCAGCAAATTTACCGACCTCAAGAATAGCTGGCAAGGGGTGGTTGATTCAGCCGTTTCGATGGGTAAAGCGGTAACAGCGGTCGGGGGAACTCAGACGCAGCCAATTTTGATCTCCACTGTGGCAGCTTTCATCCTGACCATCCTCGTGGTTATCACGACAGGTTGGATCGTGAACATCACTATTACGCAGCCTCTGCGGCGACTGGCGATGCTGACGCGCCGTATTGCCAAAGGTGATACCAGCGCCCGCTCGAAGATCGTCAGTAGCGACGAAATCGCTAAAGTGGCTACCGCTATGAATAATATGTTGGACAACATCGTTCACCTGATCCAGGAGACGCAGGCGCAACGCGACTCGCTGCAAGGACAGGTGGAGAAGCTGGTCAGCGAAGTGAGCGGCGTTGGTGAAGGTGATCTGCGCGTGCAGGCAGAGGTAACGGCTGACGCTCTGGGTGTGCTGGCCGACTCCTTCAACTATATGGTAGAGGAACTGGGCAGCCTGGTGGTGCGCGTGAAGATGGTGGCGCAAGAAGTTGAGAACTCCACTACCATGACCTTTGAGCGCATGAGCCAGCTGGTCGAAAGTGCGGATACGCAGATCAAGCAGATCGGCGCGGCGGCTGTCGAAGTTGAGCGGATGTCCGCTTCGAGCAGGCAGGTGGCGGAACGCGCCCAATCGCTGTACGCCGTTGCGCGTGAAGCGCGTCAAACCGCGCAAACCGGACGCGAGTCGGTGTTGCAGACGGTCGAGGGTATGGGCCGCATCAACTCCTATGTGCAGGAAACCTCCACGAAGGTGCAGGCGCTGGGCGATAGTTCGCGCGAAATTGATAATATCGTGACCGTTATCGCCAACATCGCGCACCAGACGAACCGCCTCGCGCTGGACGCCGCTATTCAAGCGGCAATGGCGGGAGATAACGGAAAGGGCTTCGGCGCTGTGGCAGCAGACATCCGGCGGCTGGCGGAACGCGCCAAAGATCAGGCCAGCCAGATCGCGCGTATCGTCCGTAGCGTCCGCGAAGACATCGGCGCGGCGACAATTTCCATGCAGGATACCGAACACGAAACATCGATTGGCGCGCAACTGGCGCAAGAAGCAGGTACCGCGCTCGAATCGATCTTCTCGGTTGTTGAACGCCAGGGCCGCGAAATTGAAAGCATCAACCAGATGGCGACCCAGCAGCTCCAGTCATCCAACACCATTGTGCAAATCATGCACGGCGTTTCCGACTCGACGCAGCGCAGTAGCCATAGCACGCGCGATGCCGCGCAAAACATGGAACGCCTGGCGCGTCTGGCCGAACAGTTGCTGGCCTCCGTCGAAGCCTTCAAACTGCGCGATAACCTCAACTATTACGCGCCCGCCAATGTCACCGTTACCCCGCAAGAGCAGCAGGAGAACTACCTGTCGGTCAGCGGCGTCTTCCGCACCGTTACAGCGACGGCTCAGTCCGCCGACCAGAGCCGCAACAGGAACGCGCTGCCTCCCGGCAATCCCGCCGCCTACCCGCCCTATCCTCCTTACCAGCAGGGCAATGGTAACGGTAACGGCAATAATGGCAATGGTTTCAACGGCTCGCAGGGCTGGCAGCAACGCCCGCCCGTCCCGCCGGAATGGCAATAAGCTTGTAGCGATGCCACCGGACAAAAAAGCTGCCTCGTATTTTGCGAGGCGGTTTTTTTTGTCCAGGAACATCGCTACATATAACCAAAAAGTTATATATAGTATCCATAACACCTATCCAAAAACATAGACATACAGCTTGAGGGGCTGTTACACTTGAATCCAGAAGTGTTATTCTCACTCAACTGAATTTCAATAAGCCGCTTATACATAAGCAAAAAGGAGACAACCCAATGATTGCACAGAGAAAACTCACCAACAGAGCCGTTGTGAAAAGCGATGACGCGGCTGTGCAGGCAGCGGTAACATTCCTCACCCGTCCCACCGCCATTTCCTATCGCTGGATATGCGAATGCTGCGGCATGGTGCATACTGGTGCCGCGCCAGCCCAATGCGAGAGTTGCGGCCAGCAAGTCGCTCTGGCCCACGAAGCCGATCTACCCCGCGAATGGGGTACCCACTGGTAAATGTTGTAGGGACGCGATTGATCGCGTCCGCTATGAAGTCCACAATGGTAAAAGGACGCGATCAATCGCGTCCCTACAAGTTTTGGATGCGCTTCGGTACCAGGACGCGATCAATCGCGTCCCTACAAGTTTTGGATGCGTCTCGGTACCAGGACGCAATCAATCGCGTCCCTACAAGTTTTGGATGCGTCTCTGTCTTACCGCTTCGTACAGGATAATGCCGGTTGCCATGGCTGCGTTGAGGGATTCCACGTTGTTTGCCAGGGGAATAGAAATTGTGGCGCTGGCGCTTTTCCGCGCTTCGAGTGAGGGACCGTGCGCTTCATTGCCGGTAATCAGCGCGAATGGCGTGTGTAAATCTTGTTCAAAATACTGGCGCGCGCTGCCTGCCTCGGCCAGCAGGACGCGCCGCTCTCCCCGGCAATGCTTCTCGATGTGTTCCTCGATGGCATCCCATGTTTGATCGACCGCGATTGGCAATGCCACATGCGCTCCGGCGGCGGCGCGTACCACTTTGGGGCTAAAACAATCGACACAATGAGGTGCCAGCAGCACTTCGGCAACATCGGCTGCCAGCGCGGTACGCAGGATGGTACCCATATTGCCGGGATCAGACAGTCCATCAAGAACGAGCAATACGGGACGAGGCGCTGCCGGACGACGCGCCTGTATGCGCTGTGGTGCGAACGCGCTGAGGGGCAGGAGGCTCACAACGCCTTGCGAGGTTTGTGTTTCGCTTATCGACTCTATAACGCGCTCGCTTACCTCAATCCGGTTTTCATTAGACAGGCCGCCAGTATGCAGCAAACGATGCAGCAGCGCGCGACCCTCTCTGGTGCGTTCAAGCAAGGCAGGCTGGTAATAGACTTCCGCCGGTATCATCGCGCTATCGAGCAAGACTTGCAGCAGATGCGGCCCTTCCATTAAAAAAAGGCCGTGCTTTTTGCGGCCTTTCGCTGCCTGCAATTCGCGCGCCCGGCTGATGCGCGGATTCGACGGACTGGTAATAAGCGCCATAATTTCCCTGCTAAAAAGAGTGGAAGAAATGCTCCGCGCAGCTGCGCGGAGCATTTCTTCCACTCTTTTTGATTATTGGATGGTTGCCAGGGCCGTGTTCACCAGGGTGGTAAAGGCGGCTTCGTCGTTTACCGCCATCTCGGCCAGAATCTTGCGATCGACCTCGATATTAGCCGTGTGAATGGCGTGCATCAGTTTGCTATAGCTGACACCATGCATACGGGCGGCGGCGTTGATGCGCGTGATCCACAGCTTGCGCATGTCGCGTTTGCGGACGCGCCGGTCGCGGTACATATAGGCCATGGAGTGCATGACCGATTCATGCGCGGGACGGTAGAGGCTATTGCGTGTTCCGCGATGGCCTTCCGCCATCTTTAAGAGTTTCTTATGTCTTTTGTGGGCTGCTACTCCACGTTTCACTCGAGGCATAGTAGTTTCCTTCCTTCCATTCGCTTTATGACCCTATTCCGCTAAAAGGAGTAGGGGAGGAGACGTTTCAAACGGCGCGTATCGGCGGTCGCCAATTGCACGCCCTTATCGGCGGAACGGACGGACTGGGGTGATTTGTTGCGGCGCAGGTGGCTGATCGCCACTTTGCGGCGCATAACCTTGCCGGAGCCGGTCACTTTGACACGCTTCGACATGGCTTTGTGCGTTTTCAGTTTCTGCTTCATGACTCTTCTTTCTTTAGATAGCGGGGACAGGCAATAGTTCAACAAAAAAACTGCACTTCTTTCAAGGTGAGCATCAGCCGCACCAGAGAGAGGCAGTGTCAGGTGGTGATTG
The DNA here is from genome assembly GCA_035716135.1 of Ktedonobacteraceae bacterium. Taxonomy (GTDB): domain Bacteria; phylum Chloroflexota; class Ktedonobacteria; order Ktedonobacterales; family Ktedonobacteraceae; genus CF-113. Next base: position 4,041 of record DASTKD010000046.1, on the reverse strand, counting down.
AGGTAATGAAATTGCGCTGCAATCCACCCTGATTGCTCCATCGAAGGCGCAGAGTAGCCTGTTTCAGGAGCGAACCCCCGCGTGTGAAGCGAGTATAGCACACTTGCCCGTTTTAGGCAATAGTTTTGAGAGTGCGATTCCAGGGCGGTGAATGATTGCCAGGAAGGGTGAGGATCGGGATGGGAAAAGGGAAAGGCGACCGCAAGGGTCGCCTCTACTATGAACGAGCCTGATGAGCCACTTCCGTCGTCATAGTAGAGGCGACCCTTGCGGTCGCCTTGCTCCCCACCACTGCAATCATTCACAAACCCTGGGCCGCGATTCTGACTTTATTTCCTCCCAGGCCACGTAGGACGGCCCGGCCATGAGGGGCGCGATAAACGCGGCCTGCCGGTTGTTTTGACTGCCACTGCCGGGAGTTGTCCTGAACTGGGGCCGCGCGTCATGCGCCAGGTTGAGGCGAGGAATAGCCACCAGCCCCATATTACCAGCGGCAGGCCGATGGTGACGAGCGCCTGACCCGGCCACGCGGCTTGTCCCAGCCAGAAATAGTAGGAGAGAGCCGCGCCTGTGGTTAGCAGAAAGGCCAGCAGAATCGTGCGCGCGCTATTGCTGCAAATGGCGAGCGTCAAGAGCAAGAGTACGTCCCAGGGCCAGTTTTGTGGAGCGAGCGCGAAAATTGCCAGCAAGACCCAGCACGCGAAGAGCAAGGTCAGTTCCAGGTTTTCCACCAGCCAGATGCCCAGCAAGAGCAGGCTTGCCGCCACCACAAGCGCCAGGATGTTCCAGGTGAGTGGCGAGGCGATCCAGGTGATGGCACGGGCATTCAGTTGCAGGTGCTGGATGGCGGCGTTCAGTGAATTGATGGCCGTTTCGGGGAGGAATGCCTGGCGTAATTGCGTCGTGATGATGGCTATACCCTGACCCGGCCAGTAAGGATAGTAGGCCAGCCCGGCAATGATGAGCGAGAGTCCGATGAGCAACAGCCACCATAGCGCGCGCTGTCCGCGTTGCATCATGCGCGTTTCTTTTGAGAGGATGCGTAAAAAGAGCGGCAACAGCAGGAGACACAGAGGATTCATAAGAGTCGCCAGCACCACGCATATCCAGCCCAGCAAGAAAGCTCGGCGCAGGTAGAAGTACGATGCCAGCAGGACGAACAGGATCACCACCAGTTCATAATGCATTTCGGCAACACCCAGTAGCAGAACCACAGGATTCCAGGCATAGAGCAGGGTTCCCGCGATGCGTCGCTCCGCGCGCAGCCGTCCCAGTATCTGCCAGAGCAGAAGCGTATTGGCAAGATGAACCAGCAATCCAAACAGGCGGAAACCGATCAATATGTTCGCCACACTATCGCGCGCCAGCAACGTTACCGGCAGCGTCAAATCTAACCACAGGGGGCCATAGGGCGCGGGTCCAACCTGCCCGCCAGCTATCACATTGTAAAGCAGGTTGGTCGGCAAGATCACATGCGAGGGCGCGTAGGGGTTCACATGGATGACCGTCACCATGCGCCCATAGAGTCCGTACTCGAACACTTGCGGCCACATCACCGCCGGAGCAAAGAGGAAAATCACAGACAAGAGAGCCGTCAGGGGCATAATCGTCCAGAATAACATGTTTGCGTCACCGGATGTGAGGCGTTCACGCCCCGCCTTGCGTCCAACGCGCGCGGCCATGAGCAGGAAAACGAAGACCAGCGCCAGTCCCACCAGCAAGAGGTTGGCGAAGCCAGCGGAGGTGTTCAGATTGAAAGGGGCAAGATAGCTGATAACCCGCGCGGCAGGCGTCCATTCTGTCCAGTAGAGATGCGCCAGCCAGGGAAACACATTTAACAATGCCTGTTTTGCCGCTTCATGATCGGGAATTGCGCCATCGAAGAGCGGATAGAGCGCGAAGTAGAGCAAGGCCAGCAACAACCCCAACGCCAGCAGCCTCCATAGAGCGCTCCGCGCGGGTTGTTTTTTAGCGACTGGTTGGGGAGTATCGGTACGTGGCTGTGGTGTTGTGACAGGTGTTGTTGGCATCGTAATTCCGAGCAGCGCGGGCTGTGTCCTACGCGCGCGCATTGAACGCGATGCGCGCTCACCTGGATTCTGCTTCATAAACTTCCCCACTCAACAAACCTGATGGTTATAGTATGCGTCAAACATCTCTATCTGTCAATCAATTAAACGCAGAGGGAAGAAAGATATGCAGGCGGTTCGCCGTTCCATTGGCGAACCGCCTGCATATCTTTCTTCCCTCTTCCCATGACCGCGAGCGGCGAGGATTGAGAAAAACAGGTGCATCACATTGTATACTCGTATGAAGAGTACACAACGCTGGCAGTGAGATACAATACGAGACTACGAGGGAAATATTCCCATCGCGCTATGCGCAGGCATTCAACAGCAATGACCCGCGCTATTTTTTCACAATCGCGTTCGCAAGTTCCTTGCCGGGAGAGAAGCGTACCCGATCCCTTTCAGGAACTGTGATTTTCTCATTGCGGTTGCGCGGGTTGACGCCCTGGCGAGCGGCGCTCCGGCGCACCTTAAATGAGCCGAAGTTGACCAGGCGTACCTCCTGGCCCTGCTCGAGTGACTCACGAATGCTCGCCAGCGTTGCTTCAAGTACCTCGGCTGCCTTCTTCTGGGTCAGCCCTGAGCGCTTCGCAATGTTTTTGGTGATCTCTTGCCGACCGACAATCGTCGATGTCGATTCGCCCTTATCGGTTTTCTTTGTCGCCATTGGTTTGCAATCCTCCTTACAACGATCAACACATGTCGCATCTCATCCCAATATGCTATTGTTGGGCTTGTAGAGCGGCTTCACAACTCACTGCCGTTTAGGAGTATAGCACGCGCTTCTCCGAAATTCAAGGCTTAAAGCCGCTTCAGAGCTTGCTTGAAAGCTTCACGCGGCCTGAGAAGCCACCTTATAGCAAGCGGGCAGCTAGAAAAATGGCTTCTCAGGCGGGACGAATGGGGAGGGTCTTTATTAAACAACGCTATACAGCAGCATACCATCGCTGGTGCGGTGTTGCTCAACTTGTCCGCTAAAGCGCAGGTGTTCGAGGTGCGAAAGCGTTTCGGCAACGGCCATACGGCGCGCCTCGCTGTTGCTCCAGCGGTGGCTAAAGAGTTGTTCGGCCACGCGGTAGGCGTGCTGTGGTTCTTCGTCGAGCAGGGCCAGAATTTGCATTTCGCGCTCGTAGTGGTGTCTGGTGATCTCTGCTGTACGCCCTGCCAGGTCGGCGAATGGCTCGCCATGCCCCGGTAAAACGATGCTGGCGGGCAGGTCGGCCACTTTTGCCAGCGACGCTAGGTAATCGCCGAGCGGGTTGGGACGATCATTTTCAGAATAGAGTCCGATATTGGGCGTAATGCGCGGCAGAACATGGTCGGCGGCCAGGAATACGCCGTCTCGCTCGCGCAGGAGACAGATTTGCCCGTCGGAGTGGCCGGGCGTCCAGATCACGCGATACTGCTCGTCGGCCACCGTAATCACTTCCCCATCGTTGACCAGCGTGAAGGCTTCATGCGGTGGAACGCGAATAAGGTTGCGCATCACGCCTGGCTCAACCTGTGTGAACCAGAAATCAGTCGGCGGCATACCATGCTGGCCGAAGAAATCGGAGACGCGCCCGAAACGTTCGGGCATCTGGCCCGCCCAGATCACGCGAATGGCGACCTCATCGATGGGGTGCATGAAAACGTTTGCCCCGCTGCGCTCCTGAAGCTCGCCTGATAGCCCCACATGGTCGGGGTGATGATGGGTGAGAACGATGGTGCGCAAGTTGTCGAGGCTCAGGCCGGCGCGTTCCAATCCTTGCCACAATGCTTCGCGCGTATCGGGCGTTCCCATACTCGTATCCACCATAGCCCAGCCATCTTTGCCGACCAGCGCAAACACGTTCACGGTGCGCAAAGGAAAAGGGATTGGCACGGTTATTTTCCAGATGCCAGCGACGACTTCGCGGGCCTCTGGTAGCGGCTCTTGAGCTTTACGGGGCTGCTGAGTCAACGGTGGTTGGGGTTTTTGCATGATAACGGA
>DASTKD010000045.1:0-14637 GCA_035716135.1 Ktedonobacteraceae bacterium | reverse complement strand
AGAAGAGAGCCTGGCCCTCTTCAGGGAGCTAGAAGACAGGACCGGTATCGTTGAAGCCCTCCTCATCCTAGCGCGGATACTCTTTGACTCACAAGGGAATACCCCAGCCAGCGAGGCTCTGGTGAACGAATGCCTTACGCTTGTCAGCAAAGTGGGAGACGAAGGGCGGATGGCTGACGCACATCACTTGGCGGCAGAGGTCGCGCTCAGCCAGGGCGATAGCGACAGGGCACGCTCACTTCTTGAGAAGAGTCTGGCGTTCCTCAGGGAGAAAGGCTATCAGCTAGCCAGCGCAGATGTGCTCGTTATTTTAGGGCGGGTTGCTACTGCCGTAGGGGATGACGCAACAGCGCAGGCGTGTTATGAACAAAGCCTGGTAATAGCAAGAGAGATAGGTCATCAACGGGTTATCCCCGCCTGTCTGGAAGGAGTAGCAGCTGTGGTCGCGGCCCAGGGAGCGCTCGTGTGGGCAGCACGTCTCTGGGGGCTGCGGAAATCCTACGCGAAACCATCGGCAAACCTCTCCTACCTCGCGAGCGTGCCAGGTACGAGCAGGCCGTCATCGATACGCGCATCCTCCTGGGAGAGAAGGACTTTGCTGCGGCGTGGGCGCAGGGACGCACGATGACGCCAGCGCAAGCCCTGGCCACACAAGGGCAGGCAATGACCCCTGCGGAGTCTCTCCCAACTCTGCACGCGAGATCACCCCTCACCTATCCCGATGGACTGACGGCGCGTGAAGTGGAGGTCCTGCGCCTGCTAGCACAGGGACTCACGAACGCGCACATCGCCGAACGCTTGGTGATTAGTCCACGCACCGTCAACACCCACCTAACCTCGATCTACAACAAGATCGGGATCTCTTCACGCAGTAGTGCTACCCGTTATACCCTGGAACACCATTTGCTCTAACCCCCTACGCAAAGGCCTACGTACTTCCTACGTGGAATCCCTCTTCACCGCTCCTCGTTGCTTGCAAAAAGATACGTAACCTTGGCACGTTCTTCTTCCGATGTGCCACGACCACGCCCCGAGTACACTTGCCACAGTGAAGCTCCACACCATTTGAATGATGTCCAAAGACCACGAAGAAAGGGAAAACACCATGAAGAAGTCCTTGATTGTTGCTCTCGCCATCTGTTTGCTGTTCCTGGGAGGATGTAGTGCTGCCACAGGGTCAAGCGCCCCGGCTTCCCAGAAGACCGCAACGGTCACTACCACCAGTCCGCAGATCGCCTGTCGCGTCCTTCAAGCGCAACGGGTCCGCATCGGGCAGGAGATCCAGACGGCAAGTTCTCAACTCTCCGCCGCACATGGAGATCAGAACATCGTAAGACAAGCGGAACAGACGCTCATCAGACTGCACTGGGTCCTGGCTCAGGGGCAAGCGAGCTTACAAGCATGTAAGACCAGTTGAGGAGGGGTTCTCAGGTGAACAGGCACCACAGGTGAGAATCTCTGCGAGCACATTGAGACTGGAGGCAAGCGGGCGTTCCGGTCTCGATGTGCTTTGGCCCTTTGATCTAAGCCCTAAAATACCAGTTATCTGAGAACTGGCTGAAGAAGTACGAATCCATCCTTTGAGCCTGGAAAGCATTGACCTACGCTCCCATACCCACTATACTTGGCGCATGACACAGGCCACTATCGATATACCAGTTATCTACCAGGATCATCACTTGCTCATCGTCAACAAACCGGCAGGTTTAGTCGTTCATCCTACCTATAAACATGCTGATGGCACGATGTGGGATAGCATCCTGGCTTATCTCGCGGAGCAGGGTGGTGATAGCTGGCAACCTGAAGAGCTGCCCGATAAGCCGGAATGGGCTGGCGCGCCGGAGCATATTCAGGTGATGTTGCGCGAGCAACAAAGGGCGAAACAGTGGCAGGAAGAAGGGCTTTTATCGCGCCCCTGTCTGTTGCACCGCATCGACAAAGATACATCGGGTATTGTGGCGCTGGCACGTACCGGGCGGGCGCGGCGTCACCTGATTCGCCAGTTCTATGACCATAGCATCGTCAAACGCTACCTGGCAGTGGTGCGCAAAGGATCGCCAGACTGGACAAAGCCGCGTGCGCCATTTAGCATACTCGCGCAAGATGGAAGCGACCAGCAGCCCGTTGAAGCTGCCAGCCTCCTCACCATCAACGGCGTAAAATATACACTCGACGGCTCTTTGCAGCGTGATCCCGTTGATCGGCGGCGTTGTATCGTTGGACCGGATGGTCAGGCAGCCATGACCCAGGTTCAGGCGCTTGCTGTGCAAGGAGAGTATGCACTATTAGAAGCGCGGCCCATTACCGGGCGCACGCACCAGATTCGCGCTCACCTCGCGGCTGCGGGCTATGCCATTGTAGGAGATAAAACCTATGCACTGCCCGCCAGCGCGGGGATACCGGCGGCGAAACTGGCGAGGCAGTTCTTGCACGCTTATAGCCTGGAACTGCGAAGCTACCCGGATAATGAGCGAAAAACGTTTGTCGCGCCTCTGGCTGATGATCTCGCGGCATGGCTGGCGGCGTATTTGTCCGAAGGGCTGGAAATAATCAATGCAGGAAAAACAATACGCGCCTGATAGCGGTCCCTACGCGAAGCTAAGCGCGGACGAGAAAAAGAAACGCCTGGACGCGATGGTGCGTATCTGGCAAAGCGATACCGAAAAGCGCATTGAACGCGAGGGCTACCGCGCTTTTGTCAGGGCGTCGGGACTGGACGAATACCGCTATAGCGTCTGGATGCGTTTCCCAGAGTGGGATCGCACGGCGGTCGTTGGGCAGGTGGTTACATTGCAGCGTTCCGCAAGTGGCGCGCCCGAAGACCCTGCGCTTTTCAGCATCTGGCGACACGATCCCCTCTTAAAACCATTGCCAGACTGGAAAATTCAGCTTCCCAACGAGAACGTCTTCAACATCATGGTGCGCATCACTCCCGGTGGCCTGGGCGAAGGCGTAAAATGGGCCACCGTCATGCCGAAAGAGATGATTCCACGCTACAGACCTGGCTGGCCCACGCAGCAGGAGTGGGTAGCCTGGACGCGCTCGTTCGACTGGCTCTCGGTTGCGGTAATGTTCGTGCGAGCCATGCTAGATGATCTCAAAGGTCAGTCCGCGACAAGCTGAGGGGTAACTTCATATTGCACGGTTATTTCAATGGAGGGAGTAGTGCCACCGGTGATGCCCTTTTGCAGATCGCTGCGGATTTCATACGCTTCTTCTGCGATAGCAAGCACATCCAGATCTACTTCTTCGACCAGCATGGTTTCAAAATTGTCCATCGCAATATCCAGCGGCCCTTTGAAAGGAATAGTGATTTGTGACTGTCCGATTAAGGTACTGGTATTCTGGCCGGATACCTGCTTCCCGGCGGCGTTGGCATACACCAGCACAATCTCATTTTCAAAGGCTCTGGCGATACATAGCGCATTGACGAGCGTCACTTCCGCGTACTGATTGAGTTTTTGTCCCTTGCCAGCATCTTCCAGGCACCAGTAACTGGGGCAGATGACCATTTCGACGCCCTCACTCATCATTGCATGGAACATCTCAGGAAACATCAAATCCCAGCAAATAATCAGGCCGACCTTGCCAAAGCGCGTCTCAAAGACAGAAATATCGTTTCCAGGCGTGATATAGCTGCGTTCCGGCAGCCACAGGTTGAGTTTGCGATACTGGCTCAGAATATCGCCATCCCGATCAATATAGTACGCCGTATTGTAGAGACCGTTCTCGTCGCCCTCGATGATGGAGCCGGGAACGATATCGATGCGATACTGTGCTGCCAGCTTCTGGAAGTGCTTTACGTATTGCTGATCGAAGTCGGCCAGATCGACGCGCCCATCGAGCGGTCCGGCGATAAAATCTTCAGGGAAAACGATCAGGTCGGCTTCTTGCGCTGCCGCCTGTTGAATGAACTGTTCGGCCTTTTCCAGATTTTCCTGTGGCGCGAACGGGCTGATTTCAAATTGTACGACGGCAACTTTGATGAGCATGATGGTCTTCCAGCCTTTTTGTGATAAGTACTCGAATTGATGAATACGAATGTAAAAAACGACTCTAGCATCCATTGTACAACAAACAGGGTGTTTTGGCGTGGGTAATAGGACATTTGTGTCATGCTGTACCACATATTATTAAGAAGGCGACCGCGAAGGTCGCTCTGGAATATTGTTGGAATGTGCTGATACTCTTACTTTGCCAGGTCGCTCAATAGCGCCTGTGCCGCATTATGGCCGGGCGCGCCCATCACACCGCCGCCGGGGTGTGTGCCTGAGCCGCACAGGTAGAGACCGGCGACGGGCGTGCGGTAGCGCGCGCATTCGGGCGTGGGGCGCAGCGAGAAGAGTTGGCCGGGGGTGATCTCGCCATGAAAAATATTCCCATTGGGCATCCCGTAACGCTGCTCAATGTCTACCGGGCTGAGTACCTGGCGGTGCAGGACGGCATCAGCGAAATTCGGGGCAAATTCAGTTACTGTGGCGATGATGCGATCTGCCATCTCGTTCTTCACCTCTTCCGACCACTCGCGGCCCCGCAGATGATAGGGCGCGTACTGGCAGAACATCGAGATGGTATGGTACCCGGCGGGCGCGACGGTGGGGTCGGTGGATGATTGCATGTACGCTTCGATATAAGGCTTTTGCGAGAGACCGCCGTGCATGGCATCTTCGTAAGCGTTCTGCACCCAGTCAGGGGTAGGTGTGAGATCGAGCGAGCCAGCATGTTGCAAGCCGGGCGCTGTACCGGGCAGGCATGTGAAGCTGGGTAGTTCTTTCAATGCGATATTGAGCTTGATGACCGCGCTCTCCGTCTTGAAATGCGAGATGCGTTTGAGGAAGCCTTTATCCAGATCGGCATCGGCACAGAACTGTAGAAAGGTGCGTTTGGGATCAGCGTTCGAGAGAACCGCGCTGGCTCGCAATTCTTCGCCGTTCTCCAGTTGCACGCCTTCGGCCTTGCCATTATGTACCAGAATTTTGGCTACCGGCGTATTGGTGCGGATGACCGCGCCGTGCGCCTCGGCGGATGCCGCCATAGCGAAGCTGATGCGTCCCATACCGCCCCGCACGTATCCCCACATGCCATGCTCACCATTAACCTCGCCAAACATATGATGCCAGGCAACATACACCGAGCCAGGCGTTTTCGGTCCGATAAACGAGCCGATCACGCCCTGTCCAGCCCAGGCAGCACGTAAATAGTCGGATTCAAAATAATCGGCCAGCATATCGTATAGATTGCCGAACATCAAATAGCGGTAAATCTCCTCATCCTCGCCTCGAAAACGCGCGGCCAGATCGGCAACAGAAGGCGGTTCCTCCAGCAAAATAGGGTTGAGTATCTCCGAGGCTCGATCAAAGAACTCGATGAATTTTGGGTATGCTTCGGCATCATGTTTCGAGAGTTTACGGATACCCTCAATGGTTTTTTCAGTGCTGGCGCGGAAGAATAAATAGTTGCCATCCAGGAACGGCACGAACATCTGTGGGTCTTTGACATAGGCATCAAAGCCATAGCGATGCAATTCCAGATCGCGGATGATTTCTGGTCGCAACAGGCTGACGACGTAAGCGCAAGGCGACATGGTGAAGCCGGGGAATGGCTCTTCGAGGGTGCAGGCTCCGCCCACGCGGTCGCGGGCCTCTACAACAAGTACCTTTTTGCCTGCCCGGGCTAAATACCCTGCTGCCACAAGACCATTGTGTCCTGCTCCGATGATAATGGCGTCGTATCGCTCAGTGTGCTGTGTCATGTGAGGTTGTTCCTTTGGAGAAAATAGATAGTACGGTAGTAAGGAACAGTATATCACATGGTTTGCGTGTATGAATGCGTTGCTCTGCAAAAGCCTGCGGCGTGTTATACTCTCCTTATATACAGCAACCGTGTTTTACCTGTCGAGGTGCGTCCTATGCAAATCAGACCTTATGGTGATACCGCCAATGATGGCGTTGTCCAACTCTCTTTTACTTTGCCTCTGCCGCTCAGTGGGCGCGCGCGGGAGGTGGCTCGCCGCTATGCGATGCTCATGGGCATTAGCAATCCCCTGGTGGCACAGGCTGAAGCGATAGATGAGGCGTTTACCTTCTTCGTGGTGTATGGCGCATGTTCTCATACCATTGATCCTGACCAGATTCAGGTAGATGAACTGGCGCACGAAGAAATGGACTTCCACGAGATCAACGAATTGATCGAGCGGCGATTGGGAAGGCGTGTGACAGTCATCGGCGCGGCCATCGAGAGCGATGCGCATACGGTTGGCATCGATGCCATATTTAACGCCAAAGGATTCGCGGGTAACTATGGTCTGGAACGCTTTCCCGCGTTTCGCGCCCTGAACCTGGGGGCGCAAGTTTCCTGTGAAGCGCTATTGCGGCGAGCGGCGACGGAACAGGCCGAGGCGATTCTGGTGTCGCAGGTCGTAACCCAGAAGAATGTGCATATCCATAACCTGACCAAATTGATCGAACTGGCCGAGGCCGAGGGCGTGCGCGACCGCTATCTTTTTATTGTGGGTGGGCCGCGTCTCTCACATGCCTTTGCTAAAGAACTTGGCTATGACGCCGGCTTTGGGCCTGGTTCAAACGCCGCCATGGTTGCCAGCTACATCGCGCAGGAGTTGGTAGCGAGGATGGTCTAGCTATCTCAGATCTGGATTTCGTAGCGTCTGGGGTTGCGCGGATCAATAATGACAGGTACCATATCACTGATTGGCTTGTCGGGGTCTTCGTCAAAGAAGTATTTCCAGAAAGTATAGGTATGTCCTGTGCCGGGATTGGTCCAGACGGCGCTAACGGTATAAAAATGATGCATCGCGCCGGTTGAAGCTTTTTTCTTATCGTGTTGCACAGATGTCACCTTTGCGACGATACGCTCCCCACGTTTTTCTATCCACCGAGCTTTACGTACCATAAAGATGATAGGCAAGACGAAGGCCAGTATGATGGCTATACCCAACCATATGAACAGTGCAGCAGAAAAACTCATATATTTATCACGGATTAAGAAATGGCTGAACACATATTACGCCAGATTTAGGTTACAATACTATTGTATAATTTTTCAGCTTGTTCCACAAACCGCATTTACAGAAGGAGAATACGCCATGCCAGAACCGACCAGCGGTTCAAATGAAGCGCCTGCTTTAGTTATGGATATTTTGACAATGCAGTCCGTGGCGCGCGCGGATAAGATCGCGCTCATCTGCGGCGAAAGTTCGCTCACTTTCGCTGAATTAAATGCGCGAGCTAATCGCGTCGCCAATGTGTTGAAGAGTCTGGATGTGAATACGGGCGATCGCGTTGCGATCATCGTACACAACTCCATTGAGGGGATCGAGGTCGGAGCGGCATGTACCAAAATCAAAGCCATTCAAGTGCCGGTCAACTATCGTTTGCGTGAGCGCGAGGTGGCCTACGTACTCAATGACAGCGAGGCGAAAGTGGTGGTGGCCGGGCCAGAACTGGTGCCAGTTGTTGAGCAGGCGCGCTCTGAGGTGCGAGGGCAGACGACGTTCATCGCTATTGGTGATTACGCGCCGGAGGGCTGGCTGCGTTACGAAGAAGTAGTACAGGCAGCCAGCGAGACGATGCCTGTCGTGGGTGAGGCGTCGCTTGGCAGTTCGATGAGCTATACATCTGGCACGACGGGCAACCCAAAGGGCGCGTATCGCCCTAAAGGGGTCTCGCTTGAGGCAGTGCTGGGCGTTGTCCAGGCTTTTGAACTGCGCGACTCGGATGTGCATTTGCTAGCAGGGCCGCTTTACCACAGTGCTCCCAATGCCTTTGTGAGCCTGCAAATCTTGTTGGGCGCAACGACGGTGATATTGCCCAAATTCGATGCGGTTGAAGCCCTGCGCCTGATTGATCGCCACCACATTTCTACCACCTTTATGGCCCCAACGCTGCTGCGACGTTTGTGCGAGGTACCTGATGAGGTTGCAAAGACCTTTGATACAAGTTCGTTCAAAACCGTTATCCTGGGGGGCGCGCCCTGTCCATATAGTCTGAAGGTGCGGGCCATCGAACGTTTCGGCCCTGTCGTGTGGGAGTTCTATGGAGCGACCGAGACGGGCTTTGTCACTATTTTGCGCCCCGAAGATCAGCTTCGCAAGCCCGGCTCCTGTGGTACGGTCGCAACCGATCAGGAGATTCGCCTGCTCAATGAAGCTGGCGAGGAGGTGCCGGATGGTATGCCGGGAGAGATGTGGGTGCGCAATCCCTCGCTGGCCCAGTATTTCAAGAAGCCCGATGCAACCGCCAGGAGTATGCGTGACTCGTTCTTTTCGGTGGGCGACATCGCCTACCGCGACTCTGAAGGCTACTATTTCATTTGCGACCGCAAGATCGATATGATCATTTCGGGTGGCGTCAACATCTATCCGGCGGAAATCGAAGCCGTACTCAGCGCCCACCCGGCTGTTGTGGACGTGGCTGTAATTGGTGTTCCCGATCCGCACTGGGGCGAATCTGTGAAGGCGGTCGTATCCCTTCGACCGGGAGCCAGCGCCAGCCAGGAAGAGCTGATCGCCTATTGCGCTGAACGTCTGGCCGATTACAAGAAGCCGCGTTCTATAGACTTTATGGACGAGCTTCCACGCAACCCGGCAGGGAAGTTGCTCAAGAGAAACATCCGCGAGGCGTACTGGAAAGATCAGGAACGCAAAATTTAGGGCTATAGCGTAAACGACTCCAGTACCGGGCAATCGTTGCGCGGGAGGAGCGCGAATGCCGCTCGTATGATGCGTGTCTGGAGGGCGACGTTATTGGGTTCGCCAAGCGGATAACCCAGCGGGAAAGGCACGAAGAGGGCGCGCGGCGGTCGCGTTTTTTCAGTTATTTCGCGCAGCAACGAGATGGATACCGTCGTGATGCCTGCATATTCAACCTGGCGCTGGATCAATCCAACTGATTGATTGCACATCGGTCAGACAGGCGTGAGCAGCGCGACATCGACGCCATCTGCCTGGAGTCGCCGCGCAACTTCTGGCGCGCTTTCCTTCATCAATCTGGCAGGCCCGACAATTGATCCCATGAAACTGTAGCAATGGGGAGCGAGCGCGCCAATTTCGCCTCGCTCTTGCATTTCGCGCAGTCGATCGAGCGGGAGGGCCAGATTGCGGTCGCGTAGTATGCCTGTCTGGTCAAATGACCAGCTACGCTGGTTCATCTCGAGTAGTTGTGGAGAGATGTCCGAGGGGATTTCGCGGAACGAACTGTCGCCATTGCGAATGGTCAGATCAAATGGCGCTTGATCTGGCAGGCTCAATCCCGCCGTTGTTATCAGAGCAACTTTGCAGGCGGAAAGCGGTTTTTGTAAAGGCGTGACCGCGTTGGCAACCGGATCGCCGGGGCGCGGGCTATAATGCTTAAACGGGTATCCTTTTAGAAAAAGCCGTTCTTTGAACTCGACATCTTCCATACGCGCCATATGTTCTTAACCGCCTTTAATAGAAATAGCTACGAGCCTCTAAGAAAACTATAGCACGCTCTCTATTCTTGTTTCCATGCAGCAGAGAGGGTTGGCATAAGGACAGTCGAGCTATGAGAGCCTGCGGCGGATGATACATGTGAAGAATTTTCAGGAGTAGTCATATCGATCAACAATTGTGGAATGGTTACGAACGTGAAGCCGCGCTGGTGCAGAGTCTCGATGATGATGGGCAGAGCCGCGACCGTTTGCGCGCGAAAACCGCCGCCGTCGTGCAGCAAAATAATCGAGCCATTATGCGCAAGGTTGAGAATGCGGCTGACAATCACGTTTACGCCCGGCAGCGCCCAGTCGCGCGATTCATCATTCCACAGAATAGCGGTGAGGTTTAGTAGCGTAGCCTGGGTAATCACGGTTGCATTGAAAGAGCCATAGGGCGGACGAAAAAGTACTGGCCGCGTTCCCGTCACAGATTGAATGGCATCGGAGGTACTCGCTAATTGAGAAGCTATACCTGCCGCCGAGAATCGGGTTAGATCCGGGTGCGACCAGCTATGGTTGCCGATACTGTTCCCCTGCGAAAACTCCTGGCGCACAATATCGGGGTAATCTTTGACGAGGTAGCCGACATCGAAGAACGTGGCCTTAACGTTATATGCGCTCAAAACAGATAGAATCTGCGGTGTATAAATAGGATTTGGCCCATCGTCAAATGTGAGAGCAATTTCTGGTAGATGGGTATTGCCAGAATATACGGCGTGGCCGAGCGGTTTGACGATGTTTTGCGGAGCCGAGGCGGGTACCACAGGCGTTTGCGTTTGATGAGGTGTCGGTTGCAGTGTTGGTTGAACCTTTACAGGCTGCCTGTGATTATGGTTGACAGAGACGACCGGATGCCCGGATGGAATGGCGTTTTGGTTTGATGCCTCTGTATTATATGTAACGATGCCCAGGAAGCATAGCAAGCTACATAAAAATACCAGCAACGCGCTACGATGTATGGTATTCCCACTGGCTCGCCGTAATGGATTGTCGTGTTGAGATACATGCATAATTTCACAACCAACTGAAGCCACTAACTGTATCGAACACATTAAATCTACCGATGCACCTCATCAATTTTATCATACTTCTAGCATAGTAGTACTTCTAGCATAGTGTGAAGTTAGTCACACTTTTTTGTGATATAGATAACAGGCAGGGCTACCAATTGGCGCGAAGATAGGGAACAAGTTACTGTGTACTCGTTTTCGCGTTCCTTGTAATGTAAGGGAAGCGTTACCATTAGCCGCCAGTTTAAGGATTGTAATTGGATGCATGTCCGTCAACCTCGTAATCTGTATGCAACATTTTGGATGAAGTTTAGCTGTGTGCTATTACTCATATTCCTGACAGGCTGCTCCAGCATCTTTAATGGAGTTGATGCCTCCAGTACTCATCTAACTGCTCCCACGCCGACCAGGCCGTTGCCCACCTATGTAGCAGGGAGCAGGCTGGATGGAATAGTGGAGAATCCACAGATCATGCAACTGGCGAAGATACAGAGCATCATGGCGGGTATGACGCTGGATCAGAAGCTGGCGCAACTGATTATCGTGGAGTACCTGGGCAATAGCTACGCGCCAACTTTGCAATATATGATTGCTCAACAAGGGGTTGGAGGTTTTCTCTATCAGGCCAGCAACCACAATTTTAATCCGCCCGACGATGTAATCAATAACGTGGCGGCTTTTTCGCGCCAGGCCATGAAAGATGCTAAAATACCTCTACTGATCGGCACCGACCAGGAAGGCGGGCTGGTCAATCGCCTGTATACCTTTCATGGCTACCTGCCCTCTGCCGCAGAGATGAGCGCCACCGGCGATCCGCACTACGCCTATAATCAGGGCGCGATGGCCGCTAAATGGATGTCGCAACTGGGCATCAATGCCGATCTCGCGCCGGTTGTCGATGTGCATACCGTCGATCCCCCCGTGCTGGAGAGCCGCATGTTCGGCAATACTCCGGCAATTGTAGCGGCTTATGCGGGCGCATTCCTGGATGGTCTGCAACAGAATAATGTTATTGGCACCCTCAAACATTTTCCAGGGCTGGGCGCGATCACCTCTGATCCCCATGCCGGGCTACCCACCGTGAATAGAAGCCTTGCGCAATTGCAGAGCATTGACCTTGCCCCCTATAAGCTCATGTTGCAAAAAGACCATCCAGCCATGGTCATGTCTACCGATGTTTTGATGCCAGCCATCGACCCCAATCTTCCCGCCGAGCTTTCACCCAAAGCCATTAACGGCGTGCTGCGCCAGCAGTTGGGATACAATGGCGTGGTTATCACCGATGGCCTGTATATGGGTGGCATCGCCCAGCGCTGGTCACTGTCGCAAGCCTCGGTATTGTCGATCATTGCCGGTGATGATCTTGTCGAAGGTCCATACACCGTCAGTCAGGTCTCAGATGTGATCGCGGCCTTGAAACAGGCGATGCAACAAGGTCAATTGACCATCGACCGCGTCAATCAATCTGTAGAGCGCATCCTCTTGATGAAAATGCAATACGGCATCATCCCCTCATAAAAAATCCCTCTCTCACTCTTTTCCTGTAACACATTCTGAATTGCCAACGTGTAATATCTGAAACTTATCGGACTACCGAAGAGTGTTTAAGACAGAGAAAATGTCGTGTAACGATATAATCTTTACCAGCTAAGCGCAGAGAAGCTTTTCTCTTTCTCTATTTGGATCAGCGCCTCTGTGTGTCTTCGCACTTCTTAATGAGCCACTGGCAATGAAATGAGGACAGTATATGACCGTGCATCTAATATTTGCATCGCTCGAATTCCCACTATGGTTGCGCCTTACCCACTTCATCAATTTGCTCTTCATTGGCCTGCTGATTCGTAGCGGCATCCAGATTTTAGGAGCGCATCCCAGGCTATACTGGCATGATAGTTCCGATCCACGTCGCCAGTGGCTTAAATTTACCAGGAAGAAGGTGCCGACGAATAGGCTTTATACATCGACAGATGATGAACTGTCTGTATCGCCAGTTCTGGCGTTGCCGGGAGGCGATAACCTCGGTCTGGGTCGTCTGTGGCACTTCTTCGTAATTATTTTCTGGATACTGAATGGCGTAATATATGTTGTCCTGCTTTTCGCAACCGGTGAATGGTCGCGTTTGATTCCAACGTCCTGGACGATTTTCCCCGATGCCTGGCACACGCTGCTCACGTATCTGAGTTTCCATATCCCACCGGCCAGTGTCTTTCGTCCCTATGATCCGCTTCAGCAACTGGCTTACGCTGGTGTGGTATTCCTCCTGGCACCTTTTATGCTCCTCACCGGCGCGGCCATGTCGCCTTCCATCGAGGGGCGTTTTCCCTGGTATGTCAGGCTTTTTGGCGGAAAACAGGCCGCGCGTAGTCTGCATTTTTTGAGCCTGATCGCCTTTGTCCTCTTTATAATCGTGCATACGGCGCTGGTACTCATCGTACATTTTCAGGATAACATTCGTCATATGGTGCTGGGAACCGTCAATTCCAGCTTTGGCGTTGCCCTGATTATCGCCATCATCGCGCTACTATTTGTGGCGGCCATTTATATATGGACTTCGTGGTATAGCCTGCGCAAAAAACGCAAGACGCAGCGTGTGCTGCGCGCATTCTCGGACCCGGTGGAAAGACTCATCCTGCAAAAAAGGAAATCAAAGCAGCATTATGAGGAGTCCGACATTTCTCACTACTTCTGGGTCAATGGCTATCCGCCATTGACCGAAGAGTACAAAGGACTGGCGCAGTATAACTTCGAGGATTATAAGCTTGGAGTATTCGGCCTTGTCACCAAACCAACGAAATTCTCGCTTGAGGATTTGCGCAAGCTGCCAAAGCAAACACAGATTACCAAGCATAACTGCATTCAGGGCTGGTCGGGCGTTGCCGAATGGGGTGGAGTTCCTCTGGCGGAAATTCTGAAGCTTTGCGGTACAAAGCCTGAAGCGAAATATGTAGTCTTCACGTCCTACTCACTGGGGAAGCAGTCGGTCAGGGCTGAGCTTACCGAAGCGCACGATAAGACCTTTTATGAAGTTCTCAACATGGAACTGGCAACGCATCCACAGACCATGCTGGCCTATGAAATGAATGGCGAGCCGTTGCCTATTCCACATGGCGCGCCCCTGCGTTTGCGTGTGGAGACCCTGCTTGGCTACAAGATGGTGAAGTACCTGCGCTCTATTGAGTTGGTCGCGGATTACATACATATCGGTGAGGGGCAGGGAGGCTTCCGTGAAGATTTCCAGTATTACGGCAAAAAGGCCGAGATTTAGCAAGAAAGGTACTCTTCAAAAGCGGCAATATTATAGAGAACAAGGAACGCAGCGAAGACGTAGAAGACAAAATGTAGTTCCGAAAAAGTAGTATAGATTCCCGCGAAGGGCATCTTCACACAGAGAAAGGTTACATCATCATGGGTGATAAAGTTAGCGATTTTATGTTGAAACGACTTTCGCAATGGGGGGTCAAGCGTATTTTTGGCTACCCCGGCGACGGTATCAACGGCATTCTTGGAGGATTGGAGCGTCAACTGGATCTCTTTGAGTTTGTCCAGGTGCGCCATGAAGAGATGGCAGCGTTCATGGCGACAGCCCATGCCAAATTTACAGATGAGGTCGGCGTTTGCCTGGCAACCTCTGGCCCAGGCGCTATCCACATCCTGAATGGCCTCTATGATGCGAAAATGGATCATCGTCCTGTTGTCGCTATTGTTGGGCAATCGGCAACAACTGCCATCGGAGGCAATTACCAGCAAGAAGTTGACCTGATCTCGTTGTTCAAAGATGTGGCAGGTGAATACGTCTTTATGGCTTCCAGCCCGGTCCAGATACGCCAACTCGTTGACCGTGCCATGCGTATCGCCACCACCGAACGTACCGTGACCTGCATCATCATTCCAAAGGATGTGCAAGAGATGGACGCGGTTGAGCAGCCACCTCACACCGCGAACACGGTACATACAGGCATCGGCTACTCGACGCCTCGTGTTGTCCCTACCGAGGCTGATCTCAAGCGCGCGGCAGACATTCTCAATGCAGGCAAGAAGGTCGCGATACTCGTGGGTATCGGGGCCAAACATGCCGCCGATGAAGTTATTCAGGTGGCTGATCTGCTTGGCTGTGGTGTGGCAAAAGCCTTGCTTGGCAAACAGGTTCTCCCCGATGATC
>DASTKD010000044.1:0-7942 GCA_035716135.1 Ktedonobacteraceae bacterium | reverse complement strand
TAGCAGTATTTGAGGGCTTTTTCTTTTATTTCCTGGCCGGTGTGTTTACGACGCGCAAGGGCGGAAGCTCGTTGCGCGGCCTGTGGGCTGGTTTCTGGGCTGGCATTTTCAGTACTATTGTATTCTGGGCGGCGTTTTTTGTTGGTTTGCTCATCCAGGTGGTGCAGTATTACCGGCAAAATGCTGGCCTGCCGGGCCAATCCGACCTGGCGACCTATATTGGACAGCAATTCCACAGCATTGTGGACGGGCTGGCAAACTCGCAGCAAAACGGTGCTAGAGGTGTAATCACCTATCTAGTCGCCGGTTTGATTATAGCGATGGTACTCGGTTTGTGCGGCGGGCTGCTTGGTCGCCTGTGGGCCAGGCGGCGCGGTTTTGCATAGCGAGCTTCGCGGGAGATTTGAATTCGATGCGTGCAGTGATCTCTGAAAAATTACAGGCGCACCTGCGACAGGTAGGCAGCAACGTGCTGACCGTCACCTTAGAACCTCTACGCTGCTGAAGCGGCACCTTCTTCGAGGTATCGGTCGATACCCGCGCGCCAGAGGAAGCCAGTCGCTACGTATCCTTTGAACAGGATGGCACGCGCATCTACTACACCCCCAGACTTGGACACAAATCCGATGTGCTGGAACTCGACTTCGTGCGCCTGCTTTTCCGCAGCCGACCGATTATGTCGGGGCCAGAGGATTTGCTGGCAAAGGTGATTATGGGGCGGATGTAACCTCTTCATGCTTGACCTTTTATGGTACTATCGTTCCTGAGTAGTACAACTTAAACCGATTTGGGAAGGCAGGCAACATCGTTGACAAATCAGGATAGCACGCTCACCACAACCACTCATGAAGAGACACTTTCGCTCACAGAACTGGCTCGCGTTCTCCATATAGAACTGAAATTGGAGAGCGGGCAAATTGCGCATACCGTCGCGCTGTTGGACGAGGGCAACACCATTCCGTTTATCGCCCGCTACCGCAAAGAAGTTACTGGTAGCCTGGACGAAGTGCAGATACAGGCCATTGCTGACCGCGCGGGTGCGTTGCGCGCGTTGTACGAGCGTAAAGCCGATGTGCGCAGGCTCATCGACGGGCAGGGCAAACTTACGCCCGAACTGGATGCCGCCATCACAGGCGCGACCACCTTGCAGGAAGTGGAAGATCTCTATTTACCCTATCGCCCCAAACGCAAAACCCGCGCCAGCGTCGCGCGCGAAAAGGGGCTTGCTCCCCTGGCCGATCTTATTTTGCAGCAACCGCTCTTGTCTGGAAATATCGAAAAGCTGCTTGAAGAGCAGGCGCGACCATTCCTGAATGCCGAACTGGGCGTGGATACCAGCCTGGAAGCTTATGCGGGAGCGCGCGATATTGTGGCCGAGGTGATCGCCGAAGATGCCAACGTGCGCGGCGATATGCGCGCTGTCTTCTTCAAGCAGTCCTCCATCAGTACGAAAGTGGCCGATGCTGATAAGATCGCTGAAAAAGATCCCAACGGCGTCTATCAGCTCTACTACGATTTCAACGAAAGCGTTGTCAAACTGGTGCCGCATCGCGTGCTGGCCCTCAATCGTGCCGAACGCGAAGATGTGCTGCGTGTCAGCGTGGCCTTGCCGTATGAACAGGCGCAGCCGCATATCACCCGGCATTATCCGGTCAAATCCGCCTCGCCTTTCGCGCAACATCTCGGCGAGGCGATGGAGGATGGTTACAAACGCCTGCTCGCCCCCGCTATGGAGCGCGAGGTGCGCGTAGAACTGACACGGCAGGCCGAAGAACACGCCATCAACATCTTTGCCGCCAACCTGCGCAACCTGCTGCTACAGCCACCATTGCGCGGGCGCAAAGTGCTGGGCATCGATCCCGGCTTTCGCACGGGCTGCAAGCTGACGGTCGTTGATGAGAACGGCAAGTATATCGAGTCGGACACTATGTACCTGTACCAGTCGGAAAAGGCGAAGCAACAGTTGCGCGCGTTGCTGGCAAGGCACAACATCGATGTGATTGCGATGGGTAACGGCACCGCTTCGCGCGAAACCGAGCAGATGGTAGCGGAGTTGATTGGCGAACTGGAAGACGAGACGGGCGTGAAGGGCAAGATCGGCTATGTGATCGTCAACGAAGCGGGCGCGTCGGTCTATTCGGCCTCGGAAGCGGCGCGCCAGGAGTTTCCCACGCTCGACGCCACGCAGCGCGGCACCATCTCGATTGCGCGTCGCCTGCAAGACCCCCTGGCGGAACTGGTCAAGATCGACCCCAAAGCCGTCGGCGTGGGCCTCTACCAGCATGATGTAGACCAGAAAGAACTGGCGAACATGCTCGAGCGTGTGGTGGTCTCCTGCGTCAACTTCGCGGGCGTCGAGCTAAATTCGGCCTCCGCCGCGTTGCTCAAACACGTCTCCGGCATCAATGCGCGTGTGGCTAACGCCATCGTCAAGTACCGCGAGGAACACGGCTCTTTCAAGTCGCGCGCGCAACTGCAAAAAGTGTCGGGACTTGGCCCCGCCACCTTCGTGCAGGCGGCAGGCTTTCTCAAAATCGCTAACGGCAGCGAACCTCTGGACAATACCTTCATTCATCCCGAAAGCTACGCCGCTGCCCGCGCCCTGCTCGAAATGCTGCCAGCCGCCGAGAGCAAAGGCAAAACGCCCAGAACTGCCGAGCGTGTGGTACAATTCCGCCAGTTTATCAAGCTGCAAAGCAACCTGGGGCGCGGCAACCGCAACCGCGCCAGCAATACTGATGGCGAGCAGGCATCATGGGCCGATATTGCCAAAAAGATAGGCGTCGGCCTGCCCACCCTCAACGACATGCTGGAAAACCTGGAAAAGCCCGGCCTCGATCCGCGCGACGCGCTGCCCGCGCCCATCCTGCGCCACGACGTACTCAAAATGGAAGACCTGCAAACCGGCATGGTCTTACAGGGAACCGTGCGCAACGTGGTAGACTTCGGCGCGTTCGTCGATATCGGCGTCAAACAGGACGGCCTCGTGCATATTTCCGAACTGGCCGATCGCTACGTGAAGGACCCTCTAAGCGTGGTCGCTGTAGGCCAGGTAGTACAGGTGCGGGTATTGAGCGTAGATAGGCAGCGCGGGCGGGTGCAGTTGAGCATGAAAGGGATGGGGAAGTGAAATTCTTCCCTTCTTATTCCAGGTTCACTCAACGGAAATAGAGCAAATAAAGCTCACCAGAAGGTTCTTATAACCTTCTGGCTTGAATTACATGTTGGGTATCGAAAATACCAGGCTAAGCTCCACAGGAGATTAAGCCGATGATTAATCCAAGAAGGATGAGAGCTAACCCAATAAGTATGAATACTCCTAGACCGTTTGTATAGCGTGGATCGCTGGAAAGAGTCTGTATGGCACCCCCAATAAAAACGAGGCCTCCAGCGAGAATCAGCAGAAACGAGAAGAGAAAACCTTTTAATGCTCCACGGCTGATCATATGTTAGTCCTTTCAAATCAATAAATTAGCGGTTAGTCCCATTTAATTGTTGTGTTTGTTATCCCCCGATCAAGCTCGAAAAATTTGGCAAAATATCCACAGGTGATTATTGGCTCGTTGACAGGGATGGGTACGTTGGAAGCGAAGGTTAGCTAATAACTCAAGTATACACTATAACGCCAGAGGACGGTTCCGCTATGGAGGTCTACTACTTCGAGTGTCCCGTTGAATTGCCAGAGATACAAACGGTCGTTGACGACCTGGGGTTGCCAGATGATGCGGGAGGTGGTAGTACCGTGCCAGATGTCCCGGCCATCGCTACCGCGCCAGACGCTGATCGTTTGTTGATTGCCGAAAAGAAAATATCCACCGGCATCCAGATCGGTGTATTCAGGGGTACCACTGGTCGCCAGTGGGTCAGTACTGAGCGAGCGTTGCCAGGCCAGGACGCCATTGTTGACATGAAAGACCATGACATTCTGATCCTGGGTCATGACGGCGACAAGCTGGTTTTGTAGTGATGGTCCAGCGGTGTGTGCTGGCAGCGAGATTTGCCGGAGGAGGGTACCATCCTGAGCGCGAAACGCCTGGAGGAGAGTGCCAGTATTGCTATAGATAGTACCCTGGTTTTTGCTCCAGTAATCGACGGATTGGCTGCTCTTGTGGGCAGTCCATAATAACGTTCCATCAGTGATATGATAAGCCTGCAATGGATGATGCGGACAGTAGATATAGATCGCAGTGGCACCGGTCGCTGGATGCCAGTCTGAGCCGGGGGGACAGCTATAGGAGAGCAATGGCGAGCCATCATCCCCGTGCAAGATATGAATGCTTCCGGCTGTCATAGTATCCGCGAAGGCTACTATCCCATTTGTGACGTAGACCGACGAATCCATTGGCAGCCCTTGCAAGGAGTATTGCCAGCGTATCTGACCGTCGCTGGCACGCAGGGCATACAGCAGGCCACGATTTGGGGGAAAGATGGTATTGACGTAGACCATGCCAGCGTCAACCATGAGCGCGACAAAGCCGGGACCGAGCCGGTGAGGAATATCCCGACTCCACACAACCTGTCCGTTGCTGATCTGGCGCGCTTCAACGCGAGCGGTTGTGGTTGTCGTATTGTATGCGTCATAGAGTACCTGCGCCGTTGGCACAAGATTGCTATATTGCCCTGACAGAACGGCAACATTCCTCTGATGCCATATCACCTTGCCATTTTCCGCCTGTCGCGCCGTCAGGCTCCCATCAGACCCCGCAAGATAGACGACTTCACTGGTCGCTGCTAGAGCGTCAATTGCGGCATGGGTAGTATCTGAAATAACGGAAGTGGAACTCGCGGAACTTTTGCCAGCTATACCGGCATCCGATCCACACGCGCTCAATAGTACCAGAAAACAGAGCAGGAAAAGGCCAGCGCCGCGCCGTGAACTCCTGTTCATTTCATAGTACCCTTCCTGATAGCGTTGACCTTTACTTACTTGTAATAATGGCAGTGCTATCTCACTAAATATGATAGCAAAGAAAAGAGGATGAATACCATCAGGCTCCCTCTTTATTAGTTTGCTTACTGCACCGGGTTATCCAGAAACTCTTCCACTTTCTATGAACTATCAGGAGCGGCTGTCATCCTTCGCTTGTTTGTCATCCTGAGCGCAGCGAAGGATGACAGGGTTTATCCATGCACTCCTGCCCCTACTAGTCCGTCAACTCTGGAGGGGTGGAGGCTTCCTGGCATGTAGGGACGCCCCTTGTGGGCGTCCGGCCCCTCTACGATTGTGGAGCGCTCTGCTCCATTCTATCATGTTCATGCTGCATCTTTTCCCACAATGGATTCGTGAATAGTATTATAAAGAGCGAGATCGCCTGTGAATTGATTAGATAATATAAGGGCGGGTTTAATATGGGCGAACAGAAAGAAAAAGAGATTGTAGAGATCGTGTTGCCACGGGATACGGGCGAGGTTCAGCCTGATATGGAGCATGGCTCGGTCTACTTTATTGGCACCGCGACCGTCCTCTTCCGCTATGCCGGCTTCATGATTTTGACCGACCCGAACTTCCTGCACAAAGGCGAACAGGCGCATATCGGTTACGGTTTGCGTTCGACGCGCCTGACCGATCCGGCGATCAACATCGATCAACTACCGCCGCTTGACCTGGTTGTGCTTTCACATATGCACGAGGATCACTTTGACCGCACAGTCCAGCGCAAACTCGATAAACTTCTTCCCATCGTCACCAACCCGAAAGCCGCCGAGGCTCTTAAAAAGAAAGGTTTTAGCCGCACCTACGCGATAAACACCTGGGAGTCGCTTACCGTTATGAAGGGAGATGCGACGTTGCGCATTACCGCGCTACCTGCCAGGCACGCGCCTGCCCTTGCGCAATTCCTGATGCCGCCCGTCATGGGGAGTATGCTGGAGTTCCAATCTGCCTCGCACCCGAAGCGGTTGAGCCTCTACATTAGCGGCGATACCGTATTGTACGATCAATTGCGTGAGATTCCGCGCCATTTCGAGGATATTGATCTAGCCTTGCTGCACCTGGGCGGCGTAAAAATTATGGGCTTGCTGCTGACCATGAATGGCAAGCAGGGGGCGCAGGCAGTGCGAATCATCGCTCCCAAAATCGCTATCCCCGTCCACTTCAACGATTACAAGGTTTTCAAATCGCCCCTGGACGACTTCAAACAAGCTGTACGCGAGGCTGGCCTTGAAAGCAAGGTCAAATACCTGAAGCACGGCGAAACATATATCTTCGATGTCCCGGTCGAGTCGCGCACATAAATCTGTACAATAGTGTATTGACCCTCTTTAGTATTCACGTCTCGCATGGGTAGCTGGCGTCATTCATTGCCTCTAATGATATATAATGCTGTTATGCTATCAGAGTCCTTGCAACCATCTTCCACGCGGAAGATCACTTTGCTTACAATGAATAGAATGGGGAACAATGTATGACCACCTCAAAATACAGTTTCGAGCGCTACCTGAACGCGCGCATGGCCTATGGGGCCAGTTTCTCGCCGGATGGGCGGCGTTTGACGTTTTTGACCAATATCACGGGTATGGCGGAAGTGTGGAGCATTCCGGTAGATATGACGGTGGCGAATCCTCCCTGGCCGGAGCAGCTTACTTTTGTGGGAGATCGCGTAGGCAGCGCGAGCTATTCGCCGGTGGCGGATACGCTGCTGGTGAGCGCGGATGTGGGCGGCAGCGAGCATATGCAGCTTTACCTGCTTAGCGGGGATGGCTCAAGCTTGATAGGGTTGACCGCGAAACCGGAGTCTATTTACCAGTTTGGCGGCTGGTCGCCCGATGGCACGCGCTTCACCTACGGCAGCAATGAGCGCGACGCGCGTTATTTCGATGTCTATGAATGCTCGCTTGAGACGGGGCAAACGCGGCTCCTGCTGCAACAGGATGGCACAAACTATGCCGGGGATTACTCGCATGATGGACGCTTCGCGCTGGTTTCGCGCTGGCATTCCAACATCAATATACAACTCCTGCTGCTCGATACCCTTTCAGGGAATGCGCGTCCTCTGACCCCCGACGTAGTGGAGGGGCAGGCGGAACATAGTTTCCCGTTCTGGTCTGCCGATGGCACCGGGTTGTACCTGGTGAGCAATCGCGGGCGGCAGTTCTCCTCGCTGGCATGGCTCGATCTCGCCACGAGCGAAATGACCTATTTGCGTGATGATGCCTGGGATGTGCAAAACCTGGCCCTTTCTCATGATGGCAAACACATGGCCCTGGTTTTCAATGAAGACGGCTATGCAAGGCTGGAATTGTTTGATGTCTCGCAGGGCTGGGAGGCACGGTGCGCATTGCCTGTGCCAGAACTGTCAAAGGGCGTCATCGTGGAGGTTGGCTGGTCGCAAGATGGCGAGCGACTGGCGATTACCTACATGTCCGCTACCGAAACGGCTGACATCTTCATCTGGGACACGCGCGACGAGCGACTATGGCAGGCTACGCATAGCGCGATGGGGGGCATCCCGCGCGCGTCCTTCGTCGAACCAACCCTTGTGCATTATCCTACCTTTGATGGCCGCGAGATTCCCGCGTTCCTGTATCTCCCGCAGCATCAGGCCGCGCAAGACTTGCCCTTATCGGCCCTCATCATCGTGCATGGCGGGCCGGAGGGTCAATCGCGCCCGTTGTTCGATCCAGTCACGCAATATATGGTGGCGCGAGGATATGCTGTGCTGGTGCCGAATGTGCGCGGCAGTACTGGCTATGGCTACGAGTATCAAAGCCTCGATGATGTGCGCCTGCGCATGGATTCGGTAGCTGATTTGCAGCACGCCGCGCTCTGGCTGCAAAACAGCGGCATCGCGGACCCGGAGCGTATAGCGGTCATGGGTGGCAGCTACGGCGGCTTCATGGTCCTGTCGGCCATCACCACCTATCCGCATTTATGGGCAGCCGCCGTCGATATTGTAGGCATCGCCAATTTCGTCACCTTTCTCGAAAATACTGGCCCCTGGCG
>DASTKD010000043.1:0-3898 GCA_035716135.1 Ktedonobacteraceae bacterium | reverse complement strand
GCTTGAGTTTGACGAAGCGAGTTTTGCCTCCTATAATCCGCAAAGGGAGCTTTACGAGCCGTACCCTTTTTCACTCCAGGAACAGACACACATGCGCGAAACAATGATAGCAACACCAGGAGACCACCTATGATTGAGCATCCCGCCTTCACGGTCGAGGAGTGGAGCATTCTCGAGAAGCATTTGCACTTCGACATTCTGGCGCAGTCGGAGTCTATTTTCGCCCTTTCCAACGGGCATATAGGGCTGCGAGGCAATCTTGACGAAGGGGAGCCGTATGGCATCCCTGGGACATATTTGAACTCCGTGTACGAATTGCGCCCTCTGCCTTACGCAGAAGCGGGATACGGCTACCCTGAGTCGGGGCAGACGGTCATTGATGTCACCAACGGCAAGATCATTCGCCTGCTTGTAGATGACGAACCTTTTGACGTGCGCTATGGCAAGCTCCAGGAACATGAACGGGAACTTGACTTTCGCAACGGTGTGCTGCGCCGCAGTGTTCTCTGGACTTCACCTGCCGGGCGCACGGTCAGGGTATCGTCCGTGCGCATGGTGTCATTAACACAGCGAGCTATCGCGGCCATCAGCTACGAAGTAGAAGCTCTTGAGAGCGAGGTGCGCATCGTCGTGCAATCGGAACTGGTTGCGAACGAGGCACCCACCGATCCCGGCAGAACAGGCAAGGACCCGCGAGCCGCCGCCGTACTCGCATCTCCCCTCGTGTCGGAGGAGCATGGAGAACACGGTACCCGTGGCCTGCTGATTCATCACACGCGCAACAGCGGCCTGCGCGTCGCGGCAGCTATGGATCATCTTATCGATGGGCCGCCCAATACCGTTATTGAGTCCGAAAGCTCCGAAGATGTTGCCCGCGTGTCCGTTACTACGCGGCTGGAGCCGGGGAAGCGGCTGCGCATCATCAAGTTCATTGCCTATGGTTGGTCAAGCCAGCGCTCGCGGCCAGCGCTGCACGACCAGGTCATCGCCGCGCTGTCCGCCGCGCGTTCGACCACCTGGGAGGGCTTGCTCGCCGAGCAGCGCGCCTACCTGGACGACTTCTGGGCGCGCGCGGATGTTGAGATCGAGGGCGACGTGGAGATCCAGCAGGCGGTACGCTTCGCGCTCTTCCATATCTTGCAGGCCGGCGCGCGCGTGGAACAAAGGCCCATCCCGGCCAAAGGGCTGACGGGTCCCGGCTACGACGGCCATGCCTTCTGGGACACAGAGATATTCGTGCTGCCCGTCCTGATACTGACCCTGCCAAACGCCGCCGCTGACGAACTCGGCTGGCGCTACTCAATCCTCGACCAGGCGCGGGAGCGCGCGCGCCAGCTTGGGTTGCAGGGAGCCGCTTTCCCCTGGCGCACCATCGCGGGAGCAGAGTGTTCGGGTTACTGGCCCGCAGGTACCGCCGCCTTCCACATCAACGCGGACATCGCGCACGCCGTAATTCAGTATGTCGGAGCCACCGGAGATACAGCGTTCGAGGAGCAGGTTGGCCTCCCGCTACTCGTTGAGACCGCGAGGTTGTGGCTTTCGCTCGGCTGCTTTGATGCCGCCGACCACTTCCGCATCGATGGCATCACCGGACCCGACGAATACAGTGCCGTCGTCGATAATAACGTCTATACGAACCTCATGGCACAGCAAAACTTCCGCGCGGCGGCGGATGCCGTGGAGCGCCATCATCACGCGGCACGCGATCTTGACGTGAAGGCTAAGGAGGTACAGAGCTGGCGTCACGCTGCCGAGCGAATGTTTATTCCATCCGACGAGCGCCTCAACGTGACCCCGCAGGACGAGTCTTTTACCGAACACGAAGTATGGGACTTCGCCGCTACAGAGCCAGACCAGTACCCTTTGATGCTACACTTCCCATACTTTGATCTCTATCGCAAGCAGGTACTCAAGCAGGCCGACCTCGTACTCGCCATGCAGCTGTTCAGCGATGCCTTTACCCCGGAGCAGAAAGCGCGTAACTTCGCTTATTATGAAGCGCTCACGGTACGCGACTCCTCGCTGTCCGCGGCCACGCAGGCAGTCCTGGCCGCCGAGGTGGGGCAGCTTCAACTCGCCTACGATTATCTGGGCGAAACAGCATTCATGGACCTCAAAGACCTGGAACACAACGTGCGGAGCGGGGTTCACATCGCCTCGCTTGCGGGAACATGGACGGCGCTGGTGGCCGGCTTCGGTGGCCTGCGTTTGCATGATGGCTCCATCTCCTTCGCGCCGCGACTGCCGAAGGGCATCAAACGGCTCGCCTTTCGCATCGTGTTTCGCAACCGCTGCCTGCGCGTCGAGGTGACAGCGAAAGAAGCGACTTATCAGCTTATCGAAGGCTCGCCCCTCAAGACGCTGCATCACGGCGACGAGATCACTGTTTCTACGGATGAGGCAGTCACCCGTCCCATTCCACCCATAAAGGCCGGTCCGCGCCCCACACAGCCACCCGGGCGCGCTCCGGCCCCGCGAGGAGAACACCAGAAGTCATAATGCCGATCCCTACCCCAGCAGCATCACCAGTGATAACTTCTTCGGGAAAAGCGCGTTGAGCAGCACTTCGGCGTCGTGTTTCTCTATGCTCACGTCGGGGAAGGCAGAGCGCAGTTCATCCAGGCCGCGATAGCCGAAGAGCAGTTGCAAAAAGACCAGCGCCGGACAGGTTGCATCAGCGTCACTCTTGTAGGCGGGCGCGCGCCAGGGTTCGATGCGCGTGATGCGTCCCCTGTCAAAGACCATGCGCAGGCCGCCGCGAAAGAAGTTCAGGGTGAGTTCGCCTGTATAGCCTGCCGCCACAGAGTTTGCCAGGCGTCTCTCCAGGGCCGGGGCAATATGGCGCACGAAGGCCAGCACATCGGGAACGCGCACATACCAGGCATAGGGCAGCTCGTAGAGCGGGGCCAGCGTTTCTCCCAGCGCCTCATAGAGAGGATGCTTGCTTCCCAGCGCGAAGCTTATGGCATTCAGTGGCGGCGTGTCAGACCCCATCGCCGGTATCTGCATCCCATAGGCTTGCAGCGCTCGCAAAAGTGACGGCACCACCGCTTGCCAGTTGACGCCAGCCGCCAGATTCAGCCCATAGACAGTGACGCTGCTTCCCCAGCGTCGCATAGACGCCATCACATACCCCTGCACCGCGCCCGCATTGTCAACGATCATTTTCACGCAAATTTGCTTGCCTATTTTCGGGTCCGGCTCCTCCTCAACCTGGTAGCGCCAGTAGCGTTCCGTAGCAATGGACGAAACCATGCTTCCTGAACACTGGCGCTTGTACAACTCCCTCAGCGCGGGAATATCTTCATACGTCGTCGCTCGTAAGGTATATGGCTCAGCAGTTGATGCCTGCGCTTGAGGAATGAGCGAAAGATAGGTAACTCTGCGCCCATCTAATTCCAGAGCATATTCATAGCCAAATTGGCGATAGAAGTAAGGAATGCCGGTAATTACCTGTACAAGGTGTCCCTCCGCCTCGCTGCGCGTATGCAGCATCTCGAACAGCGCGCGGATCAGCCCGCGATTGCGGTACTCTGGCAGCGTGACGACAAATTCAGGCTGCCCCACGCCAAAGACAATGCCCTCGTACTCCCACTCCTGTCGCCACAGGCAGGTGCAAGCCACCAGAGGATTGCCCTCTTTGTGCATATCCTCAATCACCGCGTAGTCGCCCGGCCCCATCAATGGAAAATCGCCACTCATGTGGCGGCGCACGCTCACCACCGCGTGAATATTCAGAGGCTCATCCTCTTTGTCACGAAAGACAAAACCGCACAACTGCGCAATATTTTCCGTATCCTCCGCTGTAGACCAGCGCTGAATCAGCCCATCACCCAGTTCACGCCGGTAGTTGGGGTCGGCAGCCGTTAAAGTAGCCATTGCTTTCGTTCCCTTTCCT
>DASTKD010000042.1:0-4198 GCA_035716135.1 Ktedonobacteraceae bacterium | reverse complement strand
CAGGCAATCGGCGGTTGCCTGCCACGCCTCTCTACTGGAAAACATGCATGTGCAATCTATACACATCACCCATACTCGTATAGTTACCTGTCACGTTGCATTGCGCTAAGGGCAATGATACGATAGCCCGTACAGTTGCGTAACTGAAAGGGCGTTCCCCCATGTATGAAAGCGCGGATGTCGTCATAATAGGTGCGGGAGTCAATGGAGCCAGCCTGGCGTTTCACCTGACGAGAATGGGTGTGCGTAAGGTTATTATCCTCGAAAAGCGTGTGGCCGCGTGTGGTGCGACGGGGCTTTCGAGCGGGCTGGTGCGTATGCACTACGCCAACGAAGTCGAGGCGCGATTGGCATGGAGCAGCTTTACCTATTTTCGCAACTGGGCGGATATAGTTGGCGGCGAGTGTGGTTTTACCGAAACGGGCTTCATTCGCACGGTCGCCCCGAAGAACAACGCGAAGTTACGCGCCAACGTCGCTATGCTGCAACATATCGGCGTCGATACGCGCCTGATTACCCCCGATGAATTGCGCGAACTGGCCCCCACTATCTGGAGCGAAGACCTGGAACTCGCCGCTTACGAACCCCATTCCGGCTATGCAGACCCCACCGCTACTACCCTTGCTCTGTTACAGGCTACCCGCGAGGACGGCGCGGAACTGCGCCAACAGGTAGAGGTGCAGGGGTTTATTTTACAGGGCGAACGTGTTAAGGGGGTAAGGACGAGCGCGGGAAGCATTGAGGCGGAAACGGTGGTGTGCGCGACGGGCGGCTGGACAATGGCGCTGCTCGAAAAGCTGGGACTGCAATTCCCCGTCTGGAATGTGCGCCACCAGGTCGCCATACTACAGCGACCGCCCGAAGCGCGGCAGGAACATATGACATATATCGATGGTGTGCTCGACATCTACTATCGCCCCGATAGTCCTGGCCTGACGCTGGCTGGCGGCGGCGCGATGGACGTAGGTGTCAATCCCGACCATTTCAAGCCGGACGCCGATGCCGCTTTCGTGGAAGAGGTGGCGGAGAAAGTCTCGCGGCGTATGCCCGCGATGGAGAACGCCGCCTATATGCATGGCTGGTCGGGCGTCTTCGCGGTAAGCGCCGACCTGCATCCGTTGCTGGGACCTGTGCCGGGGTATGAACATCTTTTTGGGATCTTTGGCTGCAATGGCACGGGGTTCAAGACCGCGCCTGCTGTGGGCAAGGCGCTGGCGGAACAGATTACCGGCGTCAGCACGCCCGATATTACAATTACAAGCCTGCGCCCTGCCCGTTATATGGAAGAAGCCATGATTTCCGATCCTTATGGCTATTCAGACAGGCCACAGGAACATACGGAACCGCCGCAATAGCGCGGCGTTCTATAATAAACACATACTAGCGAAGAAACGCTTCGCCTCGACACAGTAAGAAACGAGGATTTGCGCTATGTCCAAACGGTTCGTCATTAACGTGGGTGGCACGCGGGTTGTCGCGGAACTGCTCGAACGGGAAGCGCCTGCGCTCTCACAGTGCATGTGGGAAAACCTGCCCGTCGATAGCTTTAGCGTCCATGCCAAGTTTGCCGGTCGTGAATTGATCGTGATGGTGCCATTTTATGCAGAGGCGGAGAACGAGATATTGAATGTGCAGCCCGGCGACATTGGCTACTATCCCGGACGGCAAACCATCTGTATTTTTTATGGCGATACGCAGCCCTTCGGCCATGTCAGCGTTTTTGCGCGTATCGTGGAGCGGCTGGATGATCTAAAAGCCACAGGTGATCGCCTGCTGCGCGCGGGTATCCTGCCCGCGAAGCTGGAAAGGATAGAGGCATGACAGACGCGGATATGCAGGCAATCGTAAAGGAAGTGATGCGCCGCATGTTGGCGGGCGATGGCCCCGCTGATAACGCGCCCGCCAATGGCCGCACGACATCCAATGGCAATATATCTTCACAGACAGCAGATAACACAACAGTAAATGTCACCACCGTCGTCACGCGCAACGATATTGAGGCATTCGTGAAGGAGGGCAAAAAACGCCTGCTCGTCAAGCATGGCGGGCTGGTGACGCCGCTTGCGCGCGACCTGGCGGCTGAACACGGCCTTGAGATCATATGGGCAGGAGAATCGAACGGCTCCCAAACGCAACATACCATTACCGGCACATCCAGCAACGGCAAAAGCGCTCTGACCTGTTTGCGCTGTAGCTCGTGCCTGGAACCGGCCTTTTACGAACGCGCCCTCGCCGAACTGGAACATTCGACGGCGCGCGTACTGGGCGAGTTGCGCGCCTACATCGCGCGCTGCTGGCTACACGAACCGGCGGACATTGCCACATTACGCGCCATCTCACGCCCGCCGATGGGCAATCTTCCCTGTTGTTTCTACGCCAATTTTAACCTCTTCTGGGCAGGCGAAAGTTTGCAAGTTTGCAGGCAGCAGGTAAAAGAAGGTACACTTCCGGTACAAGTGGTTAGCGCGATGCTGTCCGGGTTATTGGAACGGCACGCCGCTCGTTTAGAAAAGTGGTCAATGACCGAGACGGTCGCGCTTGAGCGGATGCTCGCGCACTATTTCAAGAGCAAAAGCCCTGCTTCCAGCGAGGAGTTTCTGGCGGTCGTCGAACATGCTATGATTGCCCTTGACCGCGTGCAAAGCTGGATTGACGGGCTGATTCCCTGGAGTGAACTAGATGCGCGGCTGGCCCTGCGTCGCCCAATTTCAGTTATTTAATGGAGGTTACGTCTCATGTCAACAACAGAGGTATACCAGTCAGCAAAGCTTGACGAATTGCTTGCCCGGTGGGAAAGCGATGGCATCAACAATGTCCTGTTTGAACTTCCCGATATGCATGGCTCACCCCGTTCCAAGATCGTCCCGTTGAACAAAGTGCGCGGCTTCGCCGAGAAGGGCCTGAACATGTACGGCGGCGCGCTGACGCTCGATAGCAGTTCATTTGTAGTCTCCGGCAGCAAATATAACGAAGAAATGAACTATGCCGATCAGGTACTCAAGCCCGACCTCTCAACGGCGGCGATTGTTCCCTGGATGAACAAGACGGCGCGTTTAATCTGTGACACGTACTGGGCCGATGGGACGCCATTGCACGCCGCGCCGCGTCATGTGCTGCGCAAAGCCGTTGAGGAACTCGATAACCTGGGCTACAGAGCAGTAGTTGGCCTTGAATACGAGTTTTACTTGCTCGATCCAACTACCATGAAGCCCGTCTTCAATGGCCTGCATATCTTCAACTCCATGCGCAACACTTCTGTACCGGTGGCCGAGCGCATCATCGAGCTGATGCCGCAAATCGGCATCGACATTATTACCGCCAACGTTGAGTATGGCCCCGGACAATTCGAGATCAACTATGGGCCGCATGAAGCTTTACGCGCGGGCGACCTGGGCTTTACTTTCAAAAACGGCGTCAAGTACATCGCGCGCCAACTTGGCTACCACGCGACGTTCATGACCAAGCCGTTCACCGACCAGTCCGCGAGTGGAGCGCATACGCATATCAGCCTTGTATCAAAGGACAACGGCGATAACGCTTTCCTGGACAATGACGATAGGAATGGGTTATCGCAAGCGGCGTACCATTTTACGCAGGGGATGATGAAACACGCCAACGCGGCTATGGCGTTGATGGCTCCTACACCCAACTGCTATCACCGCTTTGTGCCGCATCATTTCGCGCCTTCAAATATTAGCTGGGGCGTGGAAGACCGCACAGCTTTGATTCGTGCCAAGAATAGCCGCGACCATCGCACGCACCTGGAAAACCGCCTGCCCACCGCCCTGAGCAATTCCTACCTGTCCGCGGCTGCCGTAATAGCCGCCGGAACGCTCGGTCTCAAAGAGGCGAAGATGCCGCCTGAAGCGGCAGAGGGGCTGGCCGAGAGTCACGAGGAATTCCAGTCGCTGCCCGCCACCCTCGACGAGGCTCTCAACGCGCTGGAAAGTGACGAGGAGTTTCGCGCCATCCTGGGCGAAGAGTTCGTGCAGGTCTTCACCACCATGAAGCGCAGCGAACTGGCGCGCCTGAAGGCCCACGTCACCGACTGGGAGCGCGACGAATATATGGAGATGTATTAAAAACAACTGGGAAAAACATCCGCCCTCATCCTGTAGGGACAAGGGGCGGACGTGGGGATGGGCGGGGGCCTTGTGCTTGTCCTCGTGACAGCGCGATTCTTTGGGATTTGATGATG
>DASTKD010000041.1:0-3172 GCA_035716135.1 Ktedonobacteraceae bacterium | reverse complement strand
GAGGTTGCCAGTCCAATAGCTGGCGCGCAAGGGTATTATCCAGCACGAGAGCGGTTGGCTCAGTCGTTGCGCTGCCAATATAGACGGGCAACAGATCGCTTGAGCATTGGGCGGCGACGGCCTCGAAGAGTTGGGAGGGCGTATAGCCCTGGCCCGAACTGATATGCACGGTGCTGTTGCGGCCATGTTCCAGAATACACAGGTTGGCGCGCACCACATCACCGATATGAATATGATCGCGTACATCGCTGGCCGAGCCGCGTATAACCGGGCGCTCGTTCCGCGCTAGCATGTCTACAAAATAGGTGACAGGATGCCGCGCCCACTCTCGACGTGACTCCCCGTAAATCTGCGCATAGCGCAAAATCGTATACATCAGCCCATGCTGCCGGGCATAATGGCGCACGTACCACTCACCCGCCAGCTTGTTAATGTCATTGGGACGCTGCGGACACAGAAGTGTATCTTCTATGGCTATATGAAGTGAATGCTGCTCAGGTCCTGAAATGGGAACCGGTTGGTAAAGGGTAGAGCCGTTAGAGGCATAGATAAACTTCGTGACGGACGCGCTCACACATCCATCCAGCACATTCAGAAGGCCGCGCACCTGCACATCGGCGTCAGCGAGTAGCGATTCTGCCGGGAAAGCGGTACCGCACAGCGCGGCATGGTGGTTGACCACGTCGGGCCGTTCCTGCCGCAAGACCTGCTGCACCTCTGGATCGCGTATATCTAGCTGGTAGAAACGCGCGCGTCCATCCACATCCTCTCGTAAGCCGCGTGCCAGGTTATCAATTACCAGCACATCATGACCGGCATCGAGATACGCTCTGGTCAGGCGGGAACCAACAAAGCCCGCGCCACCCGTAATAGCTATTTTCATTTTCATATACACCTCTATGCTCTTTCCTCATAAATACCAGGAGCGCATTGATTGCGCTCCTGCTGTTGTGTATTCGCTATGTTTAGTGTATTCCCTCACCACAAATCAAGATTCTCTCCCTGTTCTGCCCTGTCATCCTTCGCCGCGCTCAGGATGACAAAGAAAGCGAAGGATAACAGGACAGAATCGGTTTTGGTTGGGAAAATTCTGATGATTTTTGACGACCGAATCGAGTAATGGCGTCCCCCGTCCTGTAGGGACAAGGGGCGGATGTGGGGATGGGCGGGGGCCTTGTGCTTGTCCTCGTCGGGGTACATGATTCAACGGAGTATGATTAACCCCACCAGAATCGTGTTGCCACGAGGACAAGCACAAGGCCCCCACATCCACCCAACTCCACTCCTTGTCCCTACAGAAAATTACCGAGCCAGATCGGTCATCGCTTGTCATCCTGAGTACAGCGCAGGAATATGGCTACTCTGGCAGCGTTGGACTGCTCAACAATTTGTCCATCGTGGACTTCTTCACCCTGTACGCAGACCGTTTTCCCTTGTGTGGCAGCGTAATCGCTTCAAGGGTGCCGCTCTTGATCCAGCGCCTCACCGTGGTATCATCGACGCGCAGGCGTTGCGCGACTTCACGCACGGTCAGCAGTTCTTCCAGATCTTCAGTCATTTTTATAGCTCCCGCGCCATTGGAGGGCTTCATCCTCTCAGGACGCTTTTCAATAGTGGTATTACGGCCTGTCATGATACACCTTTACATGTTGATAGACGACGAACACGAAGCTAGCACAGCAGATTTATCGCAATGTTTCACCGCTTGCCAGTTACCTATACTATACATATCGGTACCAAATATATTAAAATGAAGCGGAGGCCGGACGCCCACCAGGGGCGTCCCTACATACCGGCTGATCTCTACCCCCTCATGTGAAGCTTGACGCAACATTGAGGAATCCGGCAGAGAGGCGACTTGTATAGTTACAAAAATAAACGAGCAAACAGAGTAAATGAGGGGTAATGTCTGAAGTGAAACTGGTTATAAGCGATCTGCATCTTGCCAACGGCCATGCCGGACTTGATGGCTTCGGCCCACAGCAGCAGGCCGCGCTGAACGGGCTGTTGCAAGCAACGGAACCGGGCGGGCCGCTCGGCAATGCCGGTGATATTGAATTAATCATCAATGGCGACTGTTTCGATTTTCTTGCCATACGTCCCTATGCTAACGACGGCATCACAACACCGGCTATGGCGCTGGCAAAGTGGGAGCATATTCACGCCGCGCATCCCGCCTTTTTCGAGGCGTTGCGCGGCTTCCTGCGCACTCCTGCCAGGCACATTGCCTTTATGGCTGGCAACCATGACGTAGAACTGGCCTTCGCGGAAGTGCGCCACGCTGTACACAACGCGCTCAGCGCAGGCGCGGACAACCCGGCGCGTAACGTCTTCCTCTGCGAAACGCGCTTTTATCGTCCGTTGCCCGATGTGCATATTGAACACGGGCATCACTACGATTACTGGAATCACGCCGGCGATGTGTGGGACGAACAGGGCAATCCGCTCGATCACCAACCGACCCGGCTTACGCTGCCGCTCGGAACGCAGTATTTTCAACGCGCGGCCTATCCCATCAACATGGCCTATACGTATTTTGACCACCTCGACCCCTCGCTGGACAGTACGCGGCAAATCGCCCTGCTGTGCCTGTTCAATCCCGTTTTGGTAAGGGAGACCGCGCAACGCGCCATGCAGATGCTCTCTTATCCACGCGCTGCATTGGATGGCCTGGGAGCAGGAGAGGAATACATTCCATCTCGCCTGTTTGAGGTAGCCATGCTGGACTTTGCCGCTTTCCAGCTAGACACGATCGCGCGCAAACCTGAATGGCAGGCTGTGGAGGCCGGCCTGCGCACCCATCCAGAGGGCCAGATAGACGCGCAGGCCGAGATGATAGCCGAGTATTTCGAGCTGCGCAATGCCCTATCGCTGCCACCGCTCGAGGCGGTCAAAGCCATCTTGCAGCCACGCCCATACCCGATGGGCGAGAGCATAGCGATGGGGATGCAAAATATCTTGCGCGATAGCCCCACATTGCGCTACGCTATAGCAGGTCATACGCATATGCTGCGCCACGATACGCTCAAAGGTGGTGCGCAAACCTATTTGAACACAGCTAGCTGGACGCTACGCGAGTCTAAACCCGCGCCCGCTGACGTAACGCCAGAACTGGTAGCCTGGCTGCGCGAACCCTGGCAAGAAACCAGCCCATTACAAGACATCACGCAGA
>DASTKD010000040.1:0-8802 GCA_035716135.1 Ktedonobacteraceae bacterium | reverse complement strand
AGATGGGACATGGCGACCGCAAGGGTCGCCTCTACTATGACACGATCATGACAGATGGCCCGTTCATAGTAGAGGCGACCCTTGCGGTCGCCTTGCCACCTTTACAGTCACTATGAATGCACCTTTGCCTATGGCGGACTCAGGATAAGCGCATTACCGCCGCTGGAATTTTGCAATGGGACAGGGGCGGTTCGCTGGTCGCGGATATTTTCCAGTTGTAGCGGCCCCATAGCGACATTATGCGGTTGCGTGATGTAGTAACTACCAGTAAGCTTGACCTGTGATGAAATCGATGCAGTTGATGGGAAAGGGAACGTCACGATAAACTGATCCCCCGCCTGCATCGAAGAGAAGACGCAGTCGCTATACACTGACGCGGTATTCGCGCCGCTAGCTGACGACTGCAGGCTGGCCGTAATCCTGTATGTGTAGAACGTGCGATACGCTACCGGTACAGAGCGCAAGAATGTCCAGCGCGTCACGAGCATGTTTGAATTGGCAGCCTGCATGACGCTCGCGTGAGCATAGAGCAATTGCAGGTTATTTACAAATTGCTGCGTGGATGTGCTATCAACGCCCGGCGCTGGAGACTGGACGATCAGAAGATGGTAGGGTTCGCTGCCCAGGCGCGCTGGTCGGTCGATCTGTGTTACGCCGGCAAACTTGTTGAGCAGGGTCAGTGCCAGCGTATCGCCCGGCTCTACAAGGTAGACTGCCGGACCAGTGGCAGGGTTCGGCAGCACAAGGCAACTGGCTGCGTCGAAGACGGTGGCCGGAGTGCGCATCTGTTCGGCCAGGTAGCGCAGCGAGACCTGCGAACGTATATCTGAACTGATATACACGTGGCGCAGGTGACGTTGCCGGGCCAGTTGATCGGCCTCGTTCAGCGCGTTTTGCATGAAGCTGAGCGAATTATAGCCGAAGCCATGCCCGGTATTGCCATTCGTATCGTCGACCAGTCCGGCAGTCGTGCCAACCATCTGCGCGATAAGCGTGATGCTGATACAGAAATACAGGCCATAACGCAGGATAAGTAAGTCGCGCCCGCGCGCTCGCATCCACTTGCTGGCCTCTTCAACCAGAAGGCCAATCAGGATAAACGGCCCCGGCATGAGCAAGAGGACGTAATAGGGAAAAACAGGCACGGAGTGACGCGAAAGCGCCAGCAACGGCACTATCTGCCAGACGAGCAAAAGCAGCATGGCGCAGCGTCTGGAAGAGGAGCGAAAGCCCGTCCACCAGCGCCACAGGCGCGACCAGAATCCAGGCTTAGCCAGGGCCTCCCCGCTCGCTGAAAGCGGATCGGTGATAAAACTCGCCAGGAAAAGGAGCGATGCTGTGACGAAGCCACCGAAAACGAGCAGGGGCAACAAAGCGTTCAGCCAGGAGAGCGCGGGATAGAGATGGTACACGATGGTTCGCGGGTTGGTAGGAGCCTGGCTAAACGGGCTGAAAAAGTCACGATAATAGACAAACGCTGAACTATCGATTTGCGAAGGCAGCTTCGTGAGACGCAGGAGTATAGGTACATCGGCGAAATGGGTGGCGATTTCCCAGAGTATATAGGTGGAGTACAGCAACAGGTTGGCAAGCAGGCCAAAGACCACATCGCGCCAGCGCACGGTTTCCGGCGCTAGCAAGACGGCTACCAGAAGCGGAACAGCTAAGAGCGCGGTTGTTTCGTGCAATTGAATGACCAATCCCAGCAAGAGGAGGGCGGGAAATAGCCACCCTTTACGCCGGTCAACCACGCCCCGGAAAAGAGCAAAAAAGAAAAGCACCACAAAGGGCGCGATCATATTCTGTTGCCACATGAAGCGGCTAAAATGCACAGGCATGGTTGCCGTCGCATAAAACAGGGCGGCCACAATAGCGGCCAGCCGCCCGAAATAGCGACGCACGAAGATATATGTTAGCAATACCGCCGCGATATTGAGCAGCGCGACCAGCGCGGCTCCCCACAACGGATCAGAGCTAAACGCGGCAGGGAGCATCAGCAGGTAGACCACGCCGGGCGGGTTATTGATACGGATCGAGGCGATATTGCTGGTAGCAGGCAGCAACCCATGCATTACCGCGTCACGCGCCATGCGAAAAACGGTGGCCTGGTCTTCATCAAACTCGGTCACGTTAAGCTGGTAAAGGCGCAGAAAAGCAGCTACCAGCAGGATCGGATAGATTTCCCAGATGCTAAATATGCGGTAGAATCGTCCCTTGCGGCTGTGTTGTTCTTCTACCTTCTCTGATAATTCTTTCTCTTTACTATGTAACAATGTCAATCAATCCCATATCTATAGAAAATCCTGTAATAATTTTCGCACGGCGTCGATATTCGCGGCTACGGCGGCATTTTGCGGCTGCTGAGGGATGCCCGTCACGCCATCCTTCAAGAGATGGCCGGTGAGGATGCCGGCGACGCGCTCATCGCGTTTGATGATGCCGCGCGCGACCAGCTTGCGCAGGCCGGCCAGGGTGGCGGCGGAGGCCGGTTCGCAGCCGATGCCCGCGCGGTCGATCACTGACCTGGCAGCTAAAATCTCTTCGTCGCTGACTTCCTCGACGACGCCGTTGGTTTGCTCGATCACGCGACGCGCGCGCGTATAGCTGACGGGGTCGCCAATCTTAATGGCGGTGGCAACGGTGCGCGCCTGCACATGTTCGCGGCTGGCGAAGGCATTCAGATAGCTGCGATAGAACGGGTTGGCTCCCGACGCCTGGATAGAGGCGATGCGCGGCAGGTGTCCGATTAAGCCGAGTTGATGCGCCTGTAAAAAGGCTTTGCCGATGGCCGAAGTGTTGCCCAGGTTGCCTGCCGGCAGCACCAGCCAGTCGGGGGCCTGCCAGTCGAGTTGCTGTAAGAGTTCAAAGCCGATGGCCTTTTGCCCCTCGATACGGTAGGGGTTGAGTGAATTGAGCAGGTACACGCCCAGTTCGTGGCACACTTGCTCGACCAGGCGCATGGCATCATCGAAATCGCCGTCGATCTGGATGGTTGTCGCGCCATAGGCCAGGGTTTGCGCCAGCTTGCCCGCCGCTACATTGCCCGCAGGCAGGAAGACGAAACAGGGCAAACCCACCTGTGCCGCGTAAGAGGCCAGCGAGGCCGAGGTATTGCCGGTCGAGGCGCAGGCCACCGCGCGCGCTCCGCTCGCCTTTGCCATCGAGATACCAACCGTCATGCCGCGATCCTTGAAACTGCCGCTCGGATTTTCGCCCTCGTGCTTGAGAAAGAGGCGTTCCACGCCTGCGAACTGGCCGATGCGCCGGTGTCCGTCGCGGCCATCGCCGCAATTTTCGAGACCGACCGGATACAGGCCGGTATTTCCTTCGGGGCGGCTGACGATCATGGACGCGGGAAGCGGCAGGATGAGTTCGCGGTAACGCCAGACGCCGCTGTAATCCAGCAAGAGCGAGCCATCGGCCACCGGCCAGATAGGAGGGCGCGTGGCGCGCTCGTCGAACAGTTGCCGCCATGACGCGCCCGCCAGGGGCATCAGGTCGCTTTCGGCGGAGGCCAGCGCATTATAGCCTTCTTGCAGGGACGCTTCTTGCGGCCAGGGATGTTGAAATACAGTCTCGACATCCAGCACGCCTCCACATTCGCAACGGTAGCGCGGCTGCGCTTCTACGCCCGGATAGAGGGCGGCGCACTCTACACAGCGCAGTGAGAGCGCGGCCAGCGCCTGGCTCAACATTCCTGTATCCGATGGTTCGGGCTGCAAACCCGCAGAGTTCGTCCCCATATCGGGTGGTGACTTCCTTTCGCCTGAGTGAGCGCGCAACTGTGTACGAAGCGGCGCGTCTTAATGTATCGAATTGGATGGATAGCGATAGCCGCTCTCTTTGCGCTTGCGGTTATATGCTGAGGCAATGACGCGCGCGCCGGATTGATCGGCGCGTAAAATCCTACCGGTTCCCTCTACCCCTGCTGAATGCGCGGCTTCTTGCATAGCTCGCAGGATAGCCGAAAAGTTGGAACTGGCGAGGGCGATCAACGACGAGCCGCCGCCGGACAGGCTTGCGCCGTGCGCTCCGGCATCGATAGCGGCCTGGATGATTTCGGGCATGGCGGGAAACAATGCCTGGCGATAGGGCTGGTGCAGGCGATCTTGCATGGCCTCGCCAATCACTTCGTAGTGGCCCGTTTGCAGCGCGGAGAGCAGCAGCGCCACGCGCCCGGTATTAAAGGTGACATCCGCTTTGGAATAGCTGGCTGGCAGCAATTTGCGCCCCGCGATGGTGTCCATTGGGAATGATGGCGTAAAAATGACCGCTTTGAGGGCGTCGGGGAAGCGCGTTTTGATGGCGTGGATTCTGCCGTTCATCTCGGTAGTTGCGACGAGGCCACCAAGCAAGGCGGGCGCGACATTATCGGGATGATTGCCCGCTTCAATAGCAACGGCAGCCTCTAACAACTCTTCCTGGGGTACATCTTTCCCCTGCAGGCGCAACAACTCGTTGGCTGCCACCAGGCCGCCCACTACGGCGGTCGCGCTGCTGCCCAGGCCGCAGCCGGGGGGAATGCTAATGCTCATGCTAATGCGCACATGCGGCATCTCGACCTGCCTGCTGGCATACTGCGCGGCGAAGGCGCGAAAAAACAGGTTATCCGGGCCGGTAGACAGCCCCTCGCCCTCAGCGCCTTCGACTACAATAACAGGCTGCTGCGGATCGCCGGGCGTGACCAGCACATCAAAGCGGTTATACAATTGCAGGGCAAGTCCAAGACTATCGTAGCCAGGGCCAAGATTAGCCGATGTTGCAGGAGTCAGAACGGTTGCCGAAACGGGTTTTGCCAGTGCCAAAGCGGGTAACTTGCCTTTCTTATAATGTTCTCCACTCACCATCCCTTTCA
The DNA here is from genome assembly GCA_035716135.1 of Ktedonobacteraceae bacterium. Lineage (GTDB taxonomy): Bacteria > Chloroflexota > Ktedonobacteria > Ktedonobacterales > Ktedonobacteraceae > CF-113. The sequence continues at coordinate 3,947 of DASTKD010000040.1, read as the reverse complement.
CTGGGAAGTTTTTTGAAGCGCGTTCGCCAGAGGCTGTCATTCTTCGCTGCGCTCAGAATCTCGTGTTGCCGGGCGGAGATTCTTCGCTGCGCTCAGAATGACAGTTCCCACCTCGCCAACCCTTCCTCAAAAACCTATCAGTGAAAGATTTACCATCCTCCCCTCGCGTCCCTACAATTGTAACAGGTTTGTCCATCTTTGAAAATGGTTGAGGTATAGCAGGCTAGAGTTTGTGAATGGTCGCCTTGCTCCCCACTACCACACGTAATCAAAACAGATCAGTTTCAAATCTTCGCGGCGGACGGCGCTTTTGCTTTCCGGGCTGGCGATGGTGGCGGGTGGCTCGTCCTGGCGGGAGATGGATTGCACAGCGGAGAGCAGTTCGTCGATACGGGCGTTGGTGAGATAGGCGTCGTAGGCTTTGCGCAGGATTTTGATATAGACGCCGGGTTGAGGCGCGTTCAAGCGCTGGATGGCGGCGATGATCTCTTTGCGGCTGATGGAGGGGCTGTTGATGAAGCCGCTCAGGATGGTTGCTATGGTCTGCTGGATGGGATCGAGCAGCTTCGGGGCCTCTTCGACGGCCACCTGTTCGATGGAGGCTTGCACGATGGAGGCGATGACCTTTTCTTGCAAAGCGAAGATGTTTACCTCGCCATCGAAAGGCACCACGCGCGGCGTATCGGGCAGGCACTGCACAAGATTGGTGATGACGAAACGGTTGTCTTCAATACGCCCGCCTCTTATATCTTCTGACAGGTCAATGTAACGCCAGTAGTGCTGGCGGGAGGCAGCAGGTTTTCCAGCGTGGCGTTGGGCGGTGAAGTAGAAGAAAACGCCCTTTGCGCCCTGGCGGGTCAGGCCGCTGTGGATGCCATCGGGCAGGTCTTCTAACATGCTGCGCATACCGCCGTCGAGGAGATTCTTCAGGTTTTGCAGCAGGAACTCGCTGCTGACCAGTTCGGTGAATTGCTCCTGCTCTTCGACTACCGCGCCGTCCTCGTCTTCGATGCGGCGCAGGGTATTGAAGTTCTGCGGGTGAACGATTTCGCCCAGGATGCTGGTGTCGAGGAAGCCGCTCGAGTCGATGCTGGCGATCTTCTGTGAAAGGCTTTCGACGAGGCCGAGCAGCTTTTCCAGCCCGTCGTCGGGGAACATGTTCAGGATGCGCAGCGTTTCGAAGCTGGTGCCGATACGATCGATGCGTCCGGCGCGCTGCACCATGCGCGTAGGATTCCAGTGCAGGTCATAGTTGATGAGTACGCCGCAGTCTTGCAGGTTCTGCCCCTCTGAAAGCACGTCGGTCGAGATCAGGATGTCGATTTCGTTCTCGCTGCCCGCTATCTCCGGCCTGTGATTGGCGCGCGGCGCGAACTGCGTCACCAGCCTGGCGCGCTCCCTGGCATCGGCACCGCTATCCATGCGCCGGATATGCGGCTCGCCCGCTTCGGCCCGCCAGGACGCGGCGGCGGGGTCGCATAACTGGCGGTAGAGGTAACGGGCGGTATCTTTGTAGTAGGTAAAGAGCAGCGCTTTTTGCCCGCGCAGTTCGCCTGCCAGCAGGCGCTGGAGTTGGAGCAGCTTGGCGTCCCTGGCCGGGGTGATGGCTTCGATCTCGCGCCAGACCTCGCGCAGGGCGTCCACGTCTTTGCGCAGATCGTTGTGCAGGCGTTTGAGGTCGTAGAGCGCGGCATTCAGGGCGGGCAGATGGGCGATGAACTCGCGCGCCTCACTGTCGGCGTCGAGTTGATCGGAGAGCGAGCCGGGGGTGGCGTCGTCCTCTTCGTCTTCGCGTGCCAGGTAGCGCATGGCCTTCTGAAAACTGGCGCTGTCCAGCACCTTGCCATCCAAAATATAGCTTTCAAAGGTTTCCAAAAATTGCAGGGCGCGGCGCACGCTGATGCGGAAGGCGTCCACACTGCTTTCAAAGCGTTTGAGGTAGCGACTTTTGAAGATGCCGACCAGAGCTTCCTCGCGTCCCTCCTCGAACTGGTCGCGGCTGATGCCCTGTTTCTTGTAGGTTTCCAGGCGATAGGGGGCGAGCTTGAGTCCCTCGACGCGGTTGACGATCTTATCGTAGATGCCGCCGTAGGTCGCTTCCAGGTTGTAGCGAATGGTTTTCAGCTTGCGTTCGGGCCAGTTGATAGGCTGCCCTTTAATGGTTGCGTTGGGATAGGCTTCTTTGATGAAAGGGCGCGTGCGGCGGATGACCACTTCCTCGAGCAGGTTGAAGAGGGCGATGCCGCTTTCCTGCTGGCGCGCGGCGCGGCGGGCTGACAGGAAGTATTTTTGCAGGTCGCCGATGCCAGCGCCGGCGAAATAGCTGCGGTCGCCGCCAGTAAAGAGATTGACCTGGTGGAACAGGTCAAGCACGGTATTATTGATGGGCGTGGCGGTCAGCAGGATAAGCTTTTTGCGCTCGCCGCTGACCGCGCCGCGCCGGTTATGGGCGGCCAGCAGGCGCTCGAGGTTCTCGTAGCGATGGGCGCTGCGATTGCGGAAGTTGTGGCTTTCATCGACCAGCACAATATCGGCGTCTCCGGCATCGCTGCCGTCGAACTCGTCGCGCCCCATGACTTCCTGGGTGAGAATACGCGCCGCGATGCCCGCGCTCAACAATTCGTCGCGCCACATCTTTTGCAGGGCGGCGGGACAGATGACGACGGCTTTGTAACGCTGGTGATAGGCATAATCTTCGAGCAGCTTCTTGCCGATCCAGGTCTTGCCGAGTCCCACGCTATCGGCGATCATCACGCCATCGTAACGCGCCAGAATCTTGCGTGCCTTTTTGACGGCATCCTCCTGAAATTCGCTCAGGTCAACCACCGAACGGGCGGCAGCGTTATCGTCGCGTTCGTTCTCCAGGTCGTCGCGGAAGTATTCAAAGATGGCTTTCATGTAGACCTGGTAGGGGGTGTAGGCTTTGCGCCCGAACTTGGAGGCATCGAGCAGGTCGATCAATTCGTCCTTGAAGTCGCGCGCGGCTTCCCACTGGCGCTCATACCAGTCCGCCAGTTGGGCAATTGCCAGTACGCCCGGCGCGTTGGCAGCGACAAGGCGTTGCGCATCGCCCATTGTCCCTAAAAGCTTGCGATCTTCGTTCTCCAGCAAGACTTTGAGTTGCGCGGGGTCGATTTCCTGCAACGAGAGGTTGGCGCGATGCACAAGGTTGAGTTCTTTGTTGGATTGCAGGCCGGGGCGCGTGAAGTTGGACGAGCCAACGATGGCGGCGACGGGAGCGAAACGCGCGAAACCGCCCCCACTATAGAACAGGTAGCACTTGGCGTGCAGAAAGCCCTTTGTGTAGAGGCGCACCTGCACATGTGGCTGGCGCAGGAAAGCGACCAGGTCTTCGACGAGGCGCAGCGTCTGCGCGTTGAAGTTCTCGCCGGCCAGCTCGCGGATCAAGCCTTTGACGGGTTTCGCCCCAATTTCGCGCAGGCCGAGGTCAGCGCCAGCCTCCGGCTCGTCACCCAGCAGCAAGCGGAAGTTGCCCAGCCGGGACAGCCCATCGCGCAGCAGTTGCCAGCCGCCAGCGTTGAAATAGGCGGTGGCAACATCGAGCGAATGCCCTTGATGCTCTCGCAACAGTTCATTCAGCACACCAGACATGGTATGCTGCTGGTTATCAATGACGAATGGAATGCTCATACCCTGCCCTCTGCGAGCGAGACAGTAGATAGACCGCTCATTTTGCGCGCTAATTTTATTTTTTTGGTGCTGGTCGCTTGCTTCATGCACGCACCGACGTGGCATTAGCTTAATGCAATCGCGCTATAACGTCAAGCAGGTAATAGGGGCTGAGAGCAGGGATGGTGAATGATTGCCGGTCAGGATGGGGATGGGGAAAGGGCAAGGCGACCGCAAGGGGTGACGAGCAAGGCGACCGCAAGGGGTGACGGGCAAGGCGACCGCAAGGGGTGACGAGCAAGGCGACCGCAAGGGGT
>DASTKD010000039.1:0-11795 GCA_035716135.1 Ktedonobacteraceae bacterium | reverse complement strand
GCAGCCGCCGGCTGCACCCGCGCATCACACTACACCCTGTCCATTTTCTTCATGGCGGGATTGACCAGCAGCGAAAAGGTTGTCAACAGGTAGATGCCGCCCATGATTATCAATGTTGCCCTTATTCCTATCCAGGCGGCTACGTAGCCGCCTGCGAAGGTGCCAAGCGGAATACCAGCCAGCACGCCCGCGCTCATCGAGGCAAAAACCTTCGCTCGCATGGCGGCTGGAATGCGTTCCTGCAATACAGTATCCGCGAGCGGATTAATGGGGGCGATGCACAGTCCGGCAATGACGTTCCAGGCGATGATGACAGGTAATGCAGGCACCAGCAACATCCAGAAGCGGAAAGAGCCGCCGATAGTGTAGCCTAAACCAAAGGTCCAGCGGCGCGGGAGACGATGGCCGATTGCGCCAAAGATGAGCGTACCCACAAAAGCCGCTCCACCCATGGCGGCGACGAGCAGGCCGAGGGGAACGGCGCGATAATTGCGCTCGCACCAGTTCTTCAGGCGAGAGACGAGAGGTTTATAGCCTTTGATGCCCTTTAAGTCTGGTAGCTCGTTATAACTGAGCAGTCCGTTTGCGCCCGGACTACAATTTGGGCATCTCAAGAGGAGTTTTCCTTTGCTGGCATCGCGCCTCCCCTGCAAACGATGCCGCCCGCACAGGTGGCACCAGATAGGTGTATCCTCCCAACCATCTATGGCAAATGTAAGGATGTAGGGCGTAATTTCCTGGCGCAAATCTGTCATGAGTACACGGCGCAATGCCAGCTTGCCGCGTTGCAGGCGCATGGCAACAGCGCTCGCATTTGTGCCAGGTTGATCCGCAAGCTCGGCTAAGGACGATTCCTCGACGTACCGTTTGACGAGTATGGCGCGTGTCTCAACGGGCAGGAGCGCCATCGCACGATCTAACAGTTCAACAAGCTCTTTGCGTTCAAGTTCAACCTCAATATCGAAATCGTCAGTCAGCGCGTCTTCAAAATTAGCTGGCATGGTTTCCGCGCCATCACTTGCCGCGCGCAAATCGACAAGATGGGCCGCATCTCTCCCACATTTGCGCAGCCAGCGCAAGCAGATATTACGCGCAATGCCAGAAAGCCACTGCGAACGCTTCGCCTGGTCGCGTAATGCAGATAAATGTTGCCATGCCTCCAATAACGTTTCCTGTACCAGGTCTTCGGCAACGTCTATGTTCCCCGTAATGCCCAGGCAGAGCCGCATCAAGCGCATTCGTTCTTCTGGCGACACAAAGTTGGCGCTCACGTCTATGGTTTGCTGCTCCATGATCTTTCCTTCTCAAATGATTGCCGTAACTATACATATGTCGCACTTGAGACACGAATTATAACGCATTTTTGGGTAGTATTTGAAACCGGGCGCGCGTCCTACCTACAGAGCGGTCTGTACAAAATATACAGCATCTACCTGATGGCACCTCAATGGGTTTTGCGCTATGATTAGGTATTAGTGTATCGCAACCCATCACAGGAGAGGAAGGAAAGCATCTTGACGCCGCAATTTGCGCCGGAGATTACATCAATAGCGGAAGCGTGCCTGGGAGGACTGAAAGGGCGTTCGGCTTTGCTGATTGGACCAGAAAGACTACGCCAGCCCTATACGGCGCTGTTACAACAGAGGGGCATCAAGTCTATCTATCAGGAGGAGACGCCAGAGCGCATGGTTGCTCTTTTGCCTCTTGTGCAGTTGCTCATGCATATTCCTGATCCATTGCAGGCAGGCGATGCTCGCCCGAACCCGGCGATCGCGGCAGCCGCGATTGCGCAGGGTTGCGCGGGTCGTCGCGCGCCGCTGGTCGTTTTTGACCTGGCCGAAACCCCGTCTATCGAAGAACTGGCGGGCCTGCTGCCTGCTGTCTGCCTGTATACCCCCGATGACTTGCGGCCCATCCTCGCCCGTTATCAAATGCAGATCGCCTGAATTTATGCTATAATAGAGCGAATCTGTTCATCTTATGTTGAGGCTATTCATGGAAGTAATCAAAATATCGCCGCGTGGTTATTGTTATGGGGTTGTGGATGCATTGCAAATAGTGCGCCAGGCGGCCAAAAACCCGGCGCTCCCTCGCCCAATCTATATCATCGGCCAAATTGTGCATAATAGCCATGCAATCGAAGAATTAACGCGCCTGGGCGTAATCTCGCTTGATGGGCCTGACCGGGCGAGTATTCTGGAACAAGTCACGGACGGAACCGTCATTTTTACCGCGCATGGCGTTTCTCCCCTGGTCAAACAACGGGCGCGCGAGCGCGGCCTCAACTGCATCGACGCGACCTGCCCCGATGTGACGGTAACACATGATCTTGTGCAGAGATTGGTAGCGCAGGGCTACTATATCCTGTACGTTGGTAAGAAGGGACATCCCGAACCAGAGGGGGTGCTGGGCGAAGCGCCGGGGCATATCAGCCTGGTAGAGAACGAAGCCGATGTCGATGCCTTACAACTGACACCCACGCAGGAACAGAAAATCGCTATCTCTACACAGACCACGCTTTCTCAATGGGATACGCGGCGCGTCATCGAATACATCAAGCAGCGTTACCCACAGGCCCAGGTACACATCGACATCTGCAAAGCCACCCAGACGCGCCAGGAAGCCGTTGTAGAGCAGGCTAAAGGAGCAGACCTGACGGTGGTCGTGGGCGACCCGCGCAGCAACAACACCAATCGCCTCGTGCAGGTATCCGAAGAACTGGCAGGCGTCCCGGCGGTACGTATCGAAGATCTCTCGCAATTAAAAACGGAATGGCTAAAGGGCAAACATCGCATCGCCGTAACAGCCGGAGCCTCCACGCCCAGCCAGCTTACACGCGAAGTCATCCACTTCATCGAACAATTTCAGCCCGAAGAATAAGTGAACTGCATGAAAACACTAAAGCAAGTTTTTGGCAACTATTCAGAAGAGGAACTGGGACAACTGGCACGGTGGTGGGGTGTCAGCGATAAGCCGGCGGGCGGCTGGCAGCAAAATCACGCGGCGCTGGCTCGCGGTATGCAAAACCCCATCGCGGCTCGTTTCGCCTGGGAACAGCTAGATGCCGATGCTCGCCAGGTCTTACACACGACGCTGACGCTCTCCACAGCCGATGGCGTCTTACGCGATGTACTCTTCAAACTGACCTCGCATGTATCCGGCGAAGGATTTGAGCGAGCCATGACCATCCTGCGTGAGCATGTGCTGCTGGTAGATGAGCAGGTTATAGCGAAAACAGGGCGTCCTGCCACTGCCACGACAATCACTAAAGTCAAATCGCCAGCCGAGGTCATTACGAAGATTGGCGTGCCTAAAGATATGAGCGATGTGCTGATACTGGTAGAGAAGGAAATCTATAGCCTGAAGCAAGACCGTTCAGCGTTGAAACTGGATCAAATCCTGGCAAGCCTGCCCGCCGATGCCATCAGTATGATCGGTCAGCGTTATGGCTTCAACCTGTTTGACTATTATTCGCGTACAGATACGCGCTCCCGGCTGGTCGGGCAGTTAGTGCAGCCAGAAGTGCCAGCCTTTGCCTGGGAACAGTTTGATATAGCCACGCGCAAACTCATTAAGTGGCTGTCCGCGCAGGGCGGCGCGGCGAGTATGCAGGCCGCGCGCGAATATAGCGGCTACGATAACCCCACGCTGGCCCGCTGCATTTCGCAGCTCGAAAACTATGCCATCGCCTTTGACACTTTTGTTGGTCACGAACGCAAACTCTTTGTGCCGCACGAGTTGCAGAAGAACCTGAGAAAAGCGGTGGCGCAAACAGAAATCGTCGAGGAAACCGAACCTGCCGGCCTGATAGAAATTGACACGTCACCCGCCTTCGTTCACCAGCAAAGCCTGACCGCGCTGTACGACCTGACCACCGTTATTGGAGCGATGTACCAGCAGAACATTGAACCGACGCAGGGCGGCTATGTGCCAAAACGCATCGCAAACAAGATGTTTCCCCTGTTGCAGGTCAAGCCGCGCATCACCTCGGATTACAATGGAGACGAGAACCTGACCCTCGATATGCTCTATCACGTCGCTACAGAGATGGGATTGGTGAAGCTTTCGCGCGCCTCCGGTAATACCAAATCGCGCTATATCGAGGGGCCAGAGTTGAAAGAGTGGCCCAGGCAAGGGACAGAGGGCATGATACGTCGCCTGTTGAACAACTGGCAGCATAGCTCGCGCTGGATCGACATCGCGGGCGCGAATTATAACCCTTACACCAATGATGCGTATTATCTCGACTATCAATCGGCGCGCAGGACCCTGGTTGCCCATCTACAATCCTGCACTCCCGGACGCTGGTATACATTGAGATCGCTGCTGCGCACTATCAAGGAGCAAGACCCTTACGCGCTGCGTCATAAGTACTCGTACACGGGCATTTCAGGCGTTCGTAACGCCAGAGCCATCCTCTCCAAATGGTACGAGGTTGACGGCGAAATTTTAACCGGCCTGATCTCGTCTTCTCTGTATGAAATGGGCATCGTCGCGCTGGGCTACGAGCAGTCCGATCCACTTCAGGAGAAGAAGCTGACCAACCCCATCGCCTTTATGGTGACTGACGCTGGCGCGGCGGCGCTCTCCGCATCGCAGGAGAAGGACGTTCTGCCGCAAGAAAGTGGCGAGGAACAAAATCGCACCCTCATCGTGCAACCCAACAGCGAATTACTGCTGCTGCAACCCGATTGGCCGACGTTGTATAGCTTGCTGCCTTTCACGCAGCTCAACCAGGCCGGTATGGTCAGCCGCCTGACGCTCATACGCGCCTCCTTCCTGCGCGCCTTATCGCAGGGCAAGAATATCGAGCAGCTTCAGAGCATTCTTCGGGAGCATAGCCAGAAAGAAGTGCCGCAGAATGTCTCCTATAACCTGACGGATTGGGTGCGCGCCTATAAAGAAGTGACGTTCTCGCAGGTCTATCTGATCGAAATACCTGGCGAGAACCTGGCAGAAGAAATCGTCGCTTCGGGAAAGCTGAAAGCCTTTGGCCTGCGCAGAATTGCGCCCTGTATCCTGGCCGCGAGCAACGAAACCGACCTGCAAGCCCTGCGCCGCGCCTTCGAGAAAGAGGGCATCGTGGTGCATATCCTGGGCGACATTATTCAGCGCGACAAATACGGGATGAGTTCGCGCTGGTAACTAGCTTTTACGGCAGGTAAGGATGATTTGCATGGCCTGCTCGCGCGCGTCAAGCTTGATGAGGGTCAGGACCTGATGGAAAATAGCGTGCCGTAGTAGATTGCCGCGCCATGCCAGTTCCTGATCGCGCGCTTCAACCTCTGCGTTCTCCTCGCGCATGGTGTTCAGACGTTGTTCGATCTTGCGCAACTTCAGCACAAAAAAAGCCAGGCGCAACAGTTCAAAGCGCCGCTGCTGTTCTACCGTTTCCAGGGTGGTATCCGTTGGAAACGGAGAATGGGAAGGACGCATTCTGGCAAGCGCATTTTTCTGGACGATCTCTTGACTTGAACCGGGGGTCATGTAATTCTCCTGCCAATTTACTCTGGAGCCATGTCTATCGCGCTTGCATCCTTACATTACGTGATCATTTCTCTCTGCAAGACATTCTACCAGCCAATCGGGGCGAACCAGTGAAGATCAGGTAAGGATATGGTTGAGAATCAAAGCGCTATCGTTAATGTTCTGCAACGAATTGGATTCAAAGAGCCAGGGGCGGCTCTGCCAGCCATCTGTCATCCTGAGCACAGCGAAGGATCTCTCGTCGGCCACACAGATCCTTCGCTGCGCTCAGGATGACAACGGGCGAAGGATGACAGCTGTATTCAAGCTCGCGCCCTGGTTAAAGTGGGCCGCTCAATGTATGGCGAATCAGCATGAGATGTGTGAGGGGGCCAAGTCCGCCGGGGACGGGCGTCAGGAATGAGGCAACCTCTTTGACGTTGGCGAAATCGATGTCGCCTACGATTTTCCCGTTGAGAGGGTTGATGCCGGCGTCGAGTACAACGGCCCCCGGCTTGACCATATCGGCGGTGATGCTGGCGGGTCGCCCAATACTGACGACCAGAATATCGGCGCTGCGCGTGATGCTGGCGAGGTCTTGCGTGTGGGAATGGCAAATGGTCACGGTGGCATCCTGGCGCATCAAGACGAGCGCGGTCGGCTTGCCACCGATGTTGCTGCGCCCGACAACTACGGCGTGGCGTCCGGCAACCGGAATGCCTGTCTCTTGCAGCACGGTCAGGATAACATCGGCGGTCGAAGGGATGAAGCTGGGGAAGCCTAGCAGCAGATTGCCCGCGTTGCGCGGCCCCAGGCCATCAACATCTTTTTCAGGGCGCAAAACTTCCGTGACCACCTGCTGCTGGATGTGCGAGGGAAGCGGCAGAAGCAGCGTCACGCCGTCGGTATGGGGATCATTGCTCAACGTGGCGACTTCGGCGCGTAACTCTTCCTCTTCGATCTCGAATGGATAGGCCAGGGTGGCGCAACCCAGGCCAATAGCGCGACAGGCGCGCACCAGTTGCCTGCTGTAGACCTCGGCTGCCCCATCATGTCCCACGATGATCTGCGCCAGGCGCGCTGAACGATGCTGCTGCTGGCGAAACTGCCGCGCCTCGCTCTGCAATTCCGCCGTCATACGCGCCACCAGTGGCTTGCTGTCGAAGATAATAGCAGACATGATATTTTCTCCCAATCGCTTTCTAACAGCGTTTATCATATCACAAGGTATGTCCACATGGGGGGTGTCAGTGGCATCATCAGGCAAAATACGTTAAAATGCCTCAGAAGAGAGAGATTGTATCAACTGGTGAAATGTCCCTTCTGAATGGTTTGCTAATAGCCATTCGGTACCATAGGCAAGGAAGAGAGTGAAATTTTATGGCGAATGACTGTTCATTTGATGTAGTATCGCAGTTTGACGAGCAGGAACTTGTGAACGCGCTCGATCAGACGCGGCGCGAGGTTCAGACTCGTTTCGACCTGAAAGATACCAAAACAGAGATCGCTCACGCGAAGGAGTCGATTACGATTGTGACGGATAGCACGATGACGCTGAAAAGCGTGCGCGATATTCTCGAAACAAAGGGCATTCGTCGCGGCCTGTCGATCAAAATCTTTAAGCCGGGCAAAGAGGAGACCGCGTCGGGCGGCAAGGTGCGCCAGGTGATCGAGTTGCAGCAGGGTCTTTCTCAGGAGCTGGCAAAGGAGATCAGCAAGTACATTCGTGATAACTATCCGAAAGTGCGCCCGCAAATCCAGGGCGATGCTGTGCGTGTGACCGCCAAGAGCCGCGACGAACTACAGGCGGTGATCGCTTTGCTGAAGCAGAAGGATTACCCCGTCGCGCTACAGTTCATAAACTATCGCGGCTAACCTTTTTGAAGCGCGAAACAGGATGGAATGCTATGAAATAATTCGACTACCTGAGATAAGGTACTTTAGTACCAAAAACACTGCTTCATAGCTCATGGTAATCGTTTTTGTAGTACCCTAACTTTAACTAGACTGATTCTGGCTGGTTTTCCCGTCAGAAACAGGTGTGGTGACGCTGTTTACTACCGAGGAAGAGTACCTTTCATGCCTGGGAACCGACAAACATTCAGCGCGGCGATGAACGCTGCTGACCGCTATCGCTGGGACAGCCAGTGGCCGGAGGCGGCCAGGGAGTACCAACGAGCATCTGCTGAGTTCCCAGACGACGCGGCGGCGCGCGGTGGCCTCGGTTATTGCTACATGCAAACCAAACAGTGGAAACAGGCGCTGGACGAATACGAGTTTATACTCAAGCAAGACCGCAGCAACGTCATTGCGTTGAGTAAAACCGCCGAGTTGTATGCGATTTTGAGCAGGCGCGAGGATGCCTACCGGGCGTATTTGCACCTGGCAGAGTTGTATTCACAGGCCGGGCAGGGCGCGCGGGCGGAGGCGACATGGCAAAAGGCCGTGCAGTTATCGCCCAATGAAGTCCAGCCACATGAAAGCCTCGCGGCCTATTACGCGGGAAAAAAAGATTATACGTTGATGGTTCAGGAGCGACTGGCTGCCGCCCAGGGCTATCTCTTAAAAAATGATAAAGCGGCGGCTCAGGTGCAATGTGAAGAGGTGTTGCGGGTGGATGGAGCCAACGCGCAGGCACAACAACTACTGGCCCGCTTAAACGGGCAGGCGCAGCCATCAGGTCCGCTCCTCCAGGCAACTGGCGGGTCGTCGGGGCCGCTGGCTTCCAGTGGAAATCTGGCAACGGACGTGGTTTCTATCAGCAATATTAGCGGAGGTAATACTGGCATTATGGGTAATATGGGTAGCGCGGGCAATTATAGCGGGGGAGGCAATCCCGCACCGGCTCTAGCAGGTGGCGGAATGCCGCCCACTCCTCGAAAACGTATTACAGCCAGCCAGGTTACAGGCGTACTCAGGCAGGCTCAGACCTTTCAGACGCAGGGGCGTTTCCCCGATGCTATCGAACTCTGCGAGCAGATCATCGAGAGCGGCTTTGACCGCCCGGACGCCCGTTACTTTCTGGGCTGGCTCTACCAGGAACAGAGGCGCTGGGATGATGCCATCCGGCAGTTCCAGACGCTCTTAAACGATCCTGACTACGCGCTTTCCTGCTATTACGCGCTCGGTCAGTGCTATCGCGCCAAGAACGATTTGCGCACCGCGACCATGCATTTTGACGAAGCGGTGGATCGCGTCAACCTCGACGCCCTGACAAACGAAGAGTCCGACCAGTTGGTGCAGCTTTGCCAGGAAGCGGCGGAGGCGCATCGTTTGCTGGGCGAGCAGGAGCAGGCCCTGACGGTCTACAACGCCCTGCTCGGTTTCTTGCGCAGTCGCGGCTGGAACGATAAGGTGGCGCAGGTTGAGTTTATGCTCAAGCAGGTGCAGAATACGCCCCTTCCATCACAGATGCCTGGGTCTACTCCTCTGCCGCCCGTGCAGCAGGCCAACTCGACGCGCATCTTGCCGCCCGAACAGACAGGCATCGCGCAACAACAGCCGCAACCTCCCATGTTCGCGCCTAATCAGGCTAATATGCTTGATGGCGCGACGATGGCCTATAACATGGGCAACATGCCCCCGGCACAGGCGCAAAGACCGCCATCGGCACCGCTACCGCCAAACACAGCCAGTTCTAGCTCGTTAGGTGAACTGCCCGACTGGTTGACGGGCATCCTGAACGATAACGATAAGACGCAGATTGCCATGAAGCAGCCCGGCCAACCTGCCCAGCCGGTCGCGCCGCCTCCGCCAGTGGTGAATCAGCCGACCGTCGCGCAACCGCCCGTGCCAGCCCCGGAGGCTTCTCCGTCGTGGCTGACCGAGGGCGCGAGCGCAACACGCATCATCCCACCTGAACAGCAGCCAGCGTTTAACGCGCCACCTCCGCCACCAGCGCAGGCTCCGGCCACGTTTGAGCAGGCAACACAAGTGGCTCCGCCCCTGCCGCTCGTCGTACCAGCGCCGGTTCCGGCAGAGCAGGCCATGCCCGCGCAACCTACCGCTATCATGCAGCCAGCGCCCGCCGCTCCGGTGGCTCCGCCACCAGTTGCTCAGGCAACTGTGACAGCGCCGCCCGCTCCGGTTGCGCCCGCTCCCGTACCAGAACCTGTGTTTATACCGGTAAATCCACCGGCTGAGCAAACGGCCAGACCCGCCAGCGCCGAAGACCTGCTGGCTCAGATGGCTGGCAGCGCAACCAACGACGGCATCCTTAAAAATGTGTCTGACACCCTGTTAGCCAGCACTTCTAATCTGCCGGATAATGTGCGGGTGCAGGTCGTAAAATCTATGCAGGACATCCAGCGTTATGTCGATCATGGCCTGCTGACTCCGGCCACTGAAGAGTGTTTGAAGGTCATCGACATCGCGCCGCAGTATCTCGATATTCACCAGGTGCTGTGCGAAATCTACGTGCGCCAGGGCAAGATCGAGCAGGCTATCACCAAGTACGGTATCCTCATTGATACCTACGTCGTCAACGGTCGCATCGATGACGCCATCTCTACGTACCGGCGCGTCCTGCAACTGGAGCCGAACAACCTGACCTACCGCGTGCGTCTGATTAATCTGCTGGCAACACGCGGCAGCAAAGAGGAGTTGTTGCGCGAGCGCAGCCTGGCGGCTGAATCCTATCTGCGCCTGGGCTATATGGATCGCGCCCTGACCGAGCTTGAGCAGGCTCTACAGGACGCGCCAACCAGTGTGCCGACTCGTTTGAACTATGCCCTGGCCCTGCAAAAGCTGGGACGCACGCAACAGGCTGTGGCCGAGTACCAGCGCGTCTTGCAGGTAGACCCATTCAATATTACCGCGCTGGTGCGCTGGCACATCGCCATGATTACCGGCGTGGGTGCCAATCGCGCCAACACGCTCGAAATCTTGAGCCGCATTCGCTGGCAGTTGCGCGGCGACGGCCAGAAGAACTACGACACGGTAGTACGCGAGTATAACCAGGCGGCTGAAACCTATCCCAATAACTTTGATGTGCGTTTCGCGCAGGGACAGATTCACCAGCAATCTGGCAACTACGACCTTGCCATCAATGCCTACCAGTTCGCCATACGCGACACTTCCTACGAAGTGCTAGCGCGCGCCAGCGCTGCCCAGTGCCTGCTGGCGCAGGGCAAACCGGAAGCGGCCATCCAGCAGCTTGAAAACGCGCTGCAAAGCGTACGCAGCAACTCGCGGGCTGCGATTGATCCGACAGTGTGGGCGGCGCGTCCGCGCGAACAGGGCGAAGAACACCAGGCTCCCGAAGTGGAAATCTCGCTCATGCTGGCTAAATCCTACGGGCGCATCGGCAAGCAAGAACAGATGCAGGCCATCCTGCGCCAGGTCAAGCAAACGACCACCTATACCGACGAGGTCACATCGGCGCTGGCGGAAATCTCTGCTCGCCGGGGCGACATCGATAGCGCGTTAGACGAATATGCTGACCTGGTGTTTTCTTACCGCGATAAGCGCCAGACCGACAACGCGCTGAGCGTGTTGCGCGAGATGGTGCGCCTGGCTCCAAACGACGCGCGCGCCCACGTGGAACTGGCCGACATCTACATAGGTCGCGGTCTGCTCGAAGATGGCATCTTGGAGCTGCGCCAGCTGGTTGACATCTACCTGCGGCAAAACAAGTCGGAACAGGCCAGCGAGATGTTGCAGCGTCTCGCCAATATCAATGCCGAAACCGGCAATAGCGACGATGCCTTCATGAACTTCCGTCGCGCCGCCGACCTGTCGCCCGACAACATGGACCTGTTGCGCGAGGTAGTCAGCTTCTGCTGGCAAATTGGCCGCGCGCGTGAGGCGACCGAGTACCAGCAGGTCATCGCGCGCCACTACTTTGAAACCCACCAGGTCAAAGAGTCGGTGGCCGCCCTGCAACAGCTTATCGCCATTGATCGCGGCAACTTCGACGCCTACGACATGCTCGGCCAGACCTACCAGTCGGTGGGCGAGTACGAGCAGGCCAGCCGCGTCTACAAGAACCTTGCCAAAGCCAACCCCGGCGATACTATGGCTAAAGAACGCCTGGCCGCTTTGCAAGAGCTGCGGGCGCACATGGCATAAGGTGCATGAGAAAAACGAGGGCCAGCCGCGTGCGGCTGGCCCTCGTTTTTCTCATTCCCTGCAATCACTCTTCCGCACCCTCGCTCTCAGGCAACTGGTAGAGCTGTTCCAGCGTCTGCTCTCTCGCCCGTTCAATTCGAGCCATACGCTTGCTGAACTGCATGGTGGCGTAGGACAGGTATTCTTCCATCTTCAAGCCGAAAGGAAGCTCGCCCAGTTCTTCGGTGCCTTCGTAGAGTTCGGTCACGACGCCAAGCGCG
>DASTKD010000038.1:0-2938 GCA_035716135.1 Ktedonobacteraceae bacterium | reverse complement strand
CACCATGTATGAAGTAGTCCATTCGCAGAATCAGCACCCGTTCTTCGCCATCTGGAAGGGCAATATGTACCCAGATAGGACAGGGCAAGCGGACAGAACGGTGAAATCGTGCTGACAAGATGCGTGTTCCAGCAGGGTATGTGGAGAGAATAAAGTTTTCTTGAAAAGATGAGAGTGGATGCTTCATATCATGAGGTGGTTTCCAGGTGATATTTCTTTCAGGGGGAACCGGAATGCGGGTTTTCATATCAAATGGCGGTTGTTCCAACAAAGACTCCTCTCAATTACCGCTCTATTTCCAGCGTGTCTAACGGAAATTTAGAGATGATGGGGCGACCATGGCCGGGGTAGAGGTAGTGGATGGGAAGGCTGCGCAGCGTTTGCAGCGTGATTTCCAACTGGCGGTGGTTGGTGCTGCCGCGCACAAGAGGCGCGCCGCCCTCAAGCGTGATAACCGTATCGCCGCAGAGCAGTTCGTAGGTGAAGGGGTTGTAGAGGCAGAGGCTTTCCGGCGTGTGGCCGGGGCTGGCGATGACGCGCCAGTTGGGATGACCGGGCAGTCCCTCGACATCATTGAGCCAGATATTGACCAGCTTCACCTGGCTAGTGTAGGGCGGCGGCAAGATATCCAGGTGATGGAACGCGCCGGGTAAGACCGAACCGGCCCGGTGCGTGATGCCGGGAAGCAGTCTATTGCCCTGCGCTTCCGCCTCGGCCATGTGTCGCGCCACCACAGAGGCTGCGACGGGTGCTTTGATGGAGCGGCGCAGAGCATCAATGCCGGCTGTATGGTCCGGGTGCAGGTGTGTCAGAACGATCAGATCGACCTCTGCAAGCGAGCGATGGAGGAAACGCTGGATGTATTCGATGGTCAGGCGCGTGTTGAGTTCGGAGCCGGGATCGACAATTACCATACGTTCGTCATTGAGTACATAAGTATTTGCCATCGAGAAACGGTCGGTGATCGTGTGAACCTGTCGCAGTTGCGCGGTCGAATGCGCGTTTGCGTTTACGGCTAATGCAGTGTCCACGCTTGTCCTCCATCGGCCTGGTATCGAATTGCGACAATTCTAAATACCCCTTCTGTCTATGAATATCGTATCATGATGGTCAAGGCTTGTGATATACTTGTGGGTAAATGTACTTATCTCACGTATCTTTTTTCCAGCATGGAGGTTCATTGCATGACAGAGACGCAGGCAGGACAGTGGCCGAACTACACGTATATAGTGCCGCAGGTGTACACGAAAGCGAAGGTGCGCCTGATTGGTCTGGGGACATACGCCCCCTCCGGCATCATCACCAACGATTTTTTCGCCTATATCTCTACCAAGCTCGGCAGCCCGCGCACTGCCGATGATTTAGAGCGCGTCACCGGATTGAGTACGCGCCATGTGCGTGCCAGTACACTGGAACTTTGCCGCCGCATGGCGGGCGATGACGCCCCCGGCCTGATTGAAGATCCCCTGGCATCAAAGGACGAGTCGCTGGTGGATATGGCGGTCATCGCGGCCAAACGTGCGCTGGCCAGCGCGGGGCGCGACGTGTCCGAAATTGACACGATCATTGGAGCCTCGTCTTCTGATAACGATGCCTTTCCCACTGTTGCCGGACAGGTGCAGATGCGCCTGGGCCTGCCTCCCATTCGCGCCACTATGCTGAAGGGTGCCTGCGCCTGCCAGACCGAGGCGTTCCAGACCTGCGCCGAGGTGCTGAGCGCCAGCACCGCCAACCTCGTCTTGCTGGTCACTGCCGAAGGTCTGCTGCCCAACATCATGCACGTGCTAGACTGGAAAACCAGTTCCCTCTTCGGTGAGGGAGCCTCCGCCTACCTGCTGGAACGCGGCGACGAAGATACCTACGTCATTAACGGTTCCGATGCCAACCAGGGGCCTTCCCTTTTCTATCAGACCCCTCTGCGCAAGGACTCGATTGAGATGGCGGAGGTGGATATGAAGATTCAGCAGCTCTACAAAGAGGGCCGGGGGAAAGAACTCAATCAGGTGCTTTCGCAATACCTGGTGGGTTATACCAAAATGAACGGCAAAGAGGTGTTCCGCGAGGCCCCGCGAGCGATGGCCGAGTCGGTCGATGCGCTCTGTCGCCACGCTCAGCTTCCGCACGATGAACTCTCCTATATCGTGCCGCACCAGGCTAATTCGCGCATCACGCGCCGCCTGGGTGAGTTGCTCATCAACGACTACGACTGGCCCGTGTCGACGATGGACAAGCTGGTGGACAATTTCCGCTACTACGGCAATCTCTCCAACGCCAGTATCGCCACGGCGCTCAGCGAACTGCTGCGCCAGGGTCGCCTCCACGATGGGCAATGGCTGGCCCTGCCCGCTGTCGGCGGCGGCATGAACTACGGCTGCTGGCTGCTGCGCTACCACGCCTTCCACAACGTGGACGCTCTCCTCAATCCCACAGAATAGGGAAGGCTTGTAAAGCACGTGAAAGGCGCGGCCACAGACCGCGCCTTTCACGTGCTTTACAAGCTGTCGGCAGCTTATGCAAGAGTTCGTTCGTAGGTGTAGAAAACGCTGCCGTCCCACTCGTATTCGGCTCCAGTGAGGGCATCGCGCACCATGATGAGGTCGGGGGCGTTGATGCGCACGGAGTCCAGCTCCCATTCGGCCAGTTTGTCGCGCATGGCGTAGGCGATCAGGCTGATGGACTCAGTGGTGCCATCGATATAGCCGATGAACAGGTGGTTGCCCATGCGTCCCTCACGTCTTTCGACGATGGCCAGCCCATCCAGCCGGTGCCAGCGGCGCAGGATGTAGATCTCCTGCGTGGCAACCTTTGCTTCGAGAAATTCAGGCGTGATGGCCCAGGCAGTGAAGCCGGAATAGTACAGGCCACCGATGGCCGGGAAGATATTCGAGGTATTGAGGTAATCGATGATATCATCAATATCGGCCTCGGTTGCCAGTGT
>DASTKD010000037.1:0-6739 GCA_035716135.1 Ktedonobacteraceae bacterium | reverse complement strand
TAGAGACGCGCGCGTCTCTATGCGGTTGTCAACATTCATCTGCCTGTCAGTTTGTTTAAAACGAGGGCAAACTGGGATGATAATCGGGGTTCTGGGTGAAATCGAAGGCTTCGTAGAAATCGCCCAGGCGCTTATTGCCGTCACGCGGGGGCGCGGCTGGACCGGTAGCGGCTCCGTTAGCGGCGTCGTTGTTATTGCCGGGCGTGGACGTATCGAACTGGTGATTGACGCTGGCGAGCGTGGGCAGACCAAAACGGCGCTCGATGAACTTCAGGATGGAAGCGTGTTCATAGAGATGGCCGGAGATGTATCCGCGCTTCGCATAGGGCGAAACGACCAGCGATGGTACGCGGAAACCCAGGCCGTAGGCGTCTAACTGCGGCGGCGCGACATGATCGAGATAGCCGCCGCCCTCGTCGTAGGTGAAGAAGAGCGCGGAACTGGTCCACGCGCTGGAGGCCATCAGTTTGGCGATAACATCGGCCATCTTCTGCTGGCCGTCCTGGATATTCAGCGGTGGATGTTCGCTGATCAATTCCTCCGTAATAAGGAAAGAGACCTGGGGCAGCGTTCCGGCGTCCAGGTCGTTATGGTAATCATCCTCGGAGAATTGCAGGCGGTCGTCGTTCTGCCAGTTCTGGAAGAAGTTCAGCGCATTGAAATGCTCTAACCAGGAGGTGCTGCCGAGTCCCAGTCCCAGGTTATAGCATTTCCAGCTAATTTTGTACTTGTCGAGCAGGTCAACGATGACGGGAAAATTGAGGCTGCCAGCATCCAGCGTGTCGGTGGTGTTGCCGGCACAGGTGGCAGCAACCAGCGTCAACCGATTCGGCACGGTTGGTCCCAGCACGGGACAGAAATAATTACCACACAGCGTGAACGCACCCGCCAGGGCGTAGTAGTATTGCAGGTCGGAGCCATCATAGTAGCCCATAGCGTCGGAACCATCGGCGGTATAAAAACCATCCATTTTGCCGTTGTCCCACTCGCTATGAATCGATTGCCAGGTGTGCGAGGTGTCGGCAGGGAAAGGCGACGAAATATGCTGCGGTGTGACCGTGCCGCCGTTGCCGTCGGGCTGCGAATAATTGGCGGGCAGGCCAAACTTCCCGGCCTGGGGATAATACCCGAAATAATTGTCGAATGAGTGGTTTTCCTGGCAGGCGATCAAGACGTGGTTGATCGGATTGGGTTGCGACAACGTGGTGGCTGTGGCTCGTTCGACAGCCAGCACACCTGCGTCAATGGCGAGGCCAGCGCCGGCCAGCATACCGAGGTTGCGCATGGCCTTGCGGCGCGATTGACGAATACTGAACCAGTTTCGTAGATCCATGTCTCCCCTTTCTCTGAAACAAAACATTACGAAGACTTGAAATAATGAGCATATGCTTTCAAAATAAACGGTCTCTTGCTTGATATTCGCCCACTAGCAACCGCGCAAGAAACATGATAAAATAGCCTTGCCTATTTATAATTTTTTACTTCATCGAATTGAGTACAGAGATTATGCGTTACGCCATTTTTACTGATATACATGCGAACCTGGAAGCGCTCGAAGCAGTCCTGGATAAGATCGATGCCATCTCCACACAGGAACCCATCGATCAAATCTGGTTTCTGGGCGACCTGGTTGGCTATGGACCAAACCCTAACGAGTGTATCCTCAAGTTGCGCGCGCGCACCGATGTCATCATCGCCGGCAATCACGACTGGGCGGCTGTGGGCAAGATCGACCTGGAAGATTTCAGCCCCGCCGCGCGTATCTCGGCGGAGTGGACCGCCGAACAACTGACCGCCGAACATCGCGCATTCCTTGAAAACCTGCCCGAACGCCTGGAAAAGGGCGAATGCACGCTCGTGCATGGCAGCCCCTACGGCCCGCTCTGGGAATACCTGACCGAAGAGACGCTGGCGGAACGCAGTTTTGAACACTTTACCAGTCGCTATTGCTTTGTCGGCCATACGCATGTGCCGGTGATCTTCCAGCAGCCAGACGTTGCCAATACGCCCACCATCCCGCTTGGGGATACCGGCGAATTTGAAGCCATTCTCCACATCCGCTCCAACGGCGTCGATGCTCACTCAACAGACGAGAGCGCGGGCAATGATGATGAAACTACCGAGATGGCAGCCGTGCGCTCGCCAGCGCAACAGCTCCTGAAGGCGCAATCAGACGATGAGAATGCCGCGAGCGCATTTACAGAACCAGGCGGCGAGCAACAGAGCGACCCCGAGACTGAGGAAAGTATTACCGCGCCAGACCAAAACCCATCAGAGGCAACTTCCACGCCCGTTGAGGATGGAAACGCGCAGCAGGATGAAGGCGACGACGACAGCACCGAATATGCCATACCGCCCCGGAGCGACGGGGAGAGCCAGGGCGACCGCAAGGGGGCAGAGACCCAGGGCGACCGCAAGGGTCGCCCCTACAATACTACGCCCGGTGAGGCGGACGAACCTCTTTTTGCGGAATATGGTGAGGAGTCGCTCGCTTCACCGGAGCCGGAGGCTGAGCAACTGGCGTTGTTAGAGGCAGATAACCTGCCTCCAGAAGCACCTGCTGTGCAGGTTGATAGCGAGGCTCCTGTCGGTGCGGCAAGTGAAAATACTCAAGAAGTGGCTACAGAGGATAACGAACCGGATGAGGACGATGATGAGACGACAGAGTTTTCGCTGGCAGGAGAGGATGCTTCTTCGGACGAAAATACAGACGATTCCATGCAGCAACTGGATTTTGATGACTATATGACATATCTGGTTGAAGAGGGCGATGTAGAGGCTACGACACCTGAAAGCGAGATTGCCGGGGCGGAAGAACGGCTCAATGGTGAAATCGAGGAATTGCTGACGCTGCTGGGATTGACCCAGAGCATGATTTCGGTAACGAATGAGATGATAACGCCACCGGAGGGTCACTGGGAAGCGCCGGTTGGCTATCGCGCCATCGTCAACCCCGGCGGTGTCGGGCAGCCGCGCGACGGCGACCCACGCGCCGCCTTTATGATCTACGATAGCGAGAAGGGCTTCGAGTTTTATCGCATTCCTTATGATTTTGAGAAGACACAGGAGAAGATCATCAATGCTGGCCTGCCGCAATTCCTGGCGGTGCGCCTGCAATTTGGTCGTTAGATAGACTGCATGAAACTGGTTATTGGCCTGGGCAATCCGGGCGCGGAATATGCGCGCACGCGGCACAACATTGGTTTTCGCGTGGTGGATAAACTGGCGGCGCAAGAGGGTTGGAAGTGGAACGAAAGGCGCAGCCGCGCAATTCTGGCAAGTGGCAATCTCGGCCTGGAAAAAGTCGCGCTGGTCAAGCCTATCACCTATATGAACCTGAGCGGCGAAGCAGTCGGCGAACTGGTGCGCTGGTATAAACTGCGACCCGAAGACCTGCTGGTGATCTACGATGAACTCGATCTGCCCGTCGGCAAAGTGCGCCTGCGTCCCAACGGCAGCGCCGCCGGGCATAATGGCATGAAAAGTATCATGCATCATCTCCACACCGACGCCATCCCCCGTCTGCGCGTCGGCGTCGGTCATCCCACCAACACGCACATCCCAGGCAGAGATCATGTGCTGGGCGTGCCATCCATCGACGAAAGTATCCTGATCGAGAGGGCCGAAGATCGCGCGGTCGAGGCTGTCCGCCTGGTCATCACGCAGGGCATCGCCACCACCATGAACTTTGTCAACGCCGATCCCGAAGAGGCACAGCGCAAAGCCGAGGAAAGACGCAAAAAGCTGGAGGAGCGCGAGGAACGAAAAAGGCTGAAACAGGAAAAGGAACGCGAGGAGCGCGAAAACCAGAGCAAGTCAGAAGATCATTGAGGACGAGGAGTTCGTAACGCTCGCCGTAACGCTTACGGGACGATCATATGGTAATATACCAGGCAGGAAAGCTGAACCAGCATGCACAAACTGGCTTCATGAAGGCAGCTACCGGGAGCGTCTATGAATCCGCAACAAAGCCTGACAAGCACTGTTGAACATTCCAACGCGCACGACGAATCGGAGACGCGCCTGCAAGGGCGCTGGCTGCTCATCGCTCGTGTGGGTTGGATGGTGTTGATACTGCTCGTACTGACGCTCAACGTGGTCATGATTCCCAGGTACGACGCCGTCTTGCAAGCCCGCTGTCAGCCCGGCCCGCAGTGCTTCGCCCTCCTCCTCACGGCATACGATCGGCAGTTGCTGCATCAGTTTGGCCTCTCGCCCGGCTTCGTGGCAGCTTATCAGGTCATACTGGATACCGTTTCGGTCCTGGTTTGCTGCATAGTAGGTGCGCTGATCTTCTGGCGCAAGTCGGCTGACCGGATGGCACTCTTCTGTGCCTTTATGTTGGTACTCTTTGGTAGTGCCAGCTTTACCAGTATCCTTTCTGATGCACTGGCGCCGCTTTCTCCTGCCTGGTTTGCTTTGACCAATATACTTGATCTTCTGGGACAGTCCAGCTTCATGATCTTCTTTTTCCTCTTTCCCAGTGGCCGGTTTGTGCCACGCTGGACGCGCCGGGTTGCTCCTTTTGTCGTCCTCTATTGGATCTCTTCGATCTACTTCGCCAACTACCAGAGTTTCTGGGCCAGTCCTGCTTTCGTCACTTTACTGCTCTGTATTGTGGGGACGCAGATCTATCGCTACCGCCGCGTATCCACCTCCAGAGAGCGCCAGCAGACCAGGTGGGTCGTCTTTGGTTTCTCCACCGGCATCTTTGGGTTTCTGCTGTCCATCATCCTCACGAACGCCTTTCAAATTCCATCGCTGCATCAATCGAGTGTACTCAAGACGCTCGTGTTCGGAACCATCGTGTATGGTTTCTTACTGCTGATCCCGATCTCGATTGCCTTTTCCATCCTGCGCTCGCGGCTCTACGATATTGATGTCATCATCAATAAGGCACTGGTCTATGGTCTGCTGACCGCCCTGCTGGCGGCGATTTACGCCGGTCTCATCATTGGACTGGAAAGCCTGGTCGGGCTATTCAGCAGGCAAGGCGCGCAACCGCTGGTAGTTGTCGTCTCAACCCTGGCTATTGCCGCGCTGTTCCAGCCCCTCCGCGGGCGCATCCAGCAGATCATTGACCGCCGCTTCTACCGCCGCAAGTACGATGCCGCCCGCACGTTAGAAGCGTTCAGCACTACCCTGCGCCATGAGGTGGACCTGGCAACTTTAAGTGAGCATTTAGTAGCAGTGGTGCAGGAAACGATGCAGCCAGCGCATGTCTCACTATGGTTGCGCAAGGAGAAACAAACAGGTAAACCGAACAGTGACATGTAGATATGCACTCCTGTCTCTTCTTATGTTTTGTGGAGAAGGAGTAGACCTCACCATATGATTCACGGAGTTCAATCAGGCAGCACAAAACTGAACATCGAGTAGCGAAAAGCTGTCCAGTCGCTATCGTGGGGATCGGTAGTCGGCACGAACTCGATACGCACATTCACCGATGATTTTCCGGCGGTCAGCGAGGTTGGGAGAGGAAAATCTTCATCGCGCCAGCAGCGTTTATGTCCATCAACGCCCGCTCCCGTTGACGCGCCAGCATCGTACCATAATCCCGCGAAACTGCCATCAAGATAGACATTGGCGCGCTGGTTAGCGACACAATCGTCGAAGGTGCGGCGCAAGTACGCGCCAACGTTGCGCGGGTCAAGCTGCATAGTAAAACTGGCTGTTCCGGTCAGCGCGCTTCCTGTCGCGCTGCTCAGCGGACTATGCACTGTGTATTCATAAGCAGCGTTGAGCTGATAAGTCTGCTCGCCCGTTGCCATGTAATGATGCGCAAGGGCGCTGGCTGATACGGCTGGCAGCATATCGTCGCTGAGAAGGGCGGTCTGCGCTGGTGTGCCATACCAGAGCATGGTGGCGCGATAGGGAAGGGTGCTTTCATCGCTCCCGCCATGCTCCCAGCGCACGACAAGATGGCGATTAAAGGGGATGCTGTCCGCTACCAGGAAGCGGTAGAGCGCGGCTCCGTCGATATTGCTACCGGGCGGATTGTTGATACTGCTCGGTAATCCTCCCAGGGGTAAAGAAACCTGCTGCCCGTTATTCCAGTAGTTTCCTCCTAAACCCCATTCCTCGGTACCTGTAACGGCGATCTGTGGTGTCTGGCTATCATCGAGGTAGATATGCGGATCGCCCTCGAGCGTTCCGCCTGGCACGGAAAAGTTGATGACGGTGCCAACCAGTTTGCCACTGCCCGTAACATCCAGAAAGGTCATATCCTGTCCAGGCTGCGGGTGCGCCACACTGGTATAGGTGGCATGGAAAGTTCCCCACCACTGCGGCGGATCATGGAACGGCTCATAGGACACGCTCCAGTGGATGCCAGTCAGCCGGGCATCGGCCTGTATAGCGATACGAGCGCGCGAGGAAAAGGGCATGGGCCATGAGAGATGAAAGACCATGTCACCCGTTTTACTCGCAGTCATACTTGCCAGCCAGCCCTGCACCAACTGGCGATTACGGGGAAAATAGATGCCCGCGCCGTCGCCCGCCAGGAATTTAATGGGCGCATCGACGGCTGGCTGCCTGTCACCATCCCAGTAGATGAGCAAACGCGCGTTGCCAAATTGCACCATTTCCTGTGGCGAAACCTGAAACTCCAGCGCGCGAATCTGCGCCGGGCCATCGAGCGTCACCACCGGCGATTGCCCGGAGGCCGCGAGTGTAAAATTGCCCTGTTGCTGCGACATCGACTGCGCTGTAACATCACTGGCAGGGCAGCGCAAAAGGC
>DASTKD010000036.1:0-11355 GCA_035716135.1 Ktedonobacteraceae bacterium | reverse complement strand
TCAATAGCCCCGCGCTGTTCCTCCTCCTCGACAAACTCCTCTTCCTCTTCCTCTTCCTCCTCAAAGTCGAACTCATCCAGCAAATCTCCATCCAGATCAAAATTGCTTGCAGCGTGGCTATTACGCGCGCGTGTTTTCCCGCGCGCGGGCGAAGCTATCTCATCACTAAAGTAGGCGGCGCTACGATCAACGCCATACGCTCTGGACACTTTCGCAACCATCAGTAGTACTCCTTCCGCACTTAGACAATGCGGTGAAAATTGCAATGAACAAAACAGGCATTCCCCAAATTGGGCGGGAATGAATTTTTCTCGGTTATGCTCTCCTACTGAGTGTTATTGCAACAATCATGCCAAAGCGCATGAAGCGCAGCACATGTCAAAGTGTTTCATCGCTATTCAAGCCTCAGAAGACTATCCTAATCGGCACAATTTCCAGATTCTGAAGTGTTTGAGCGTGTAAAAATTTGGAAGTGATCAAACTTGATTATGGAGGAGTTAAGCTTTATAAGCCGATAAGCATGATGAACAGATTTCCAGAAATGGGGAATTTTCCGCATAGACACAGGCTGCCCTGGTACCCAACCTCTCTCCTCGACATTTGGTAGGTTCGAGGGCGACCCTTGTTTTTAGTCGAAGAATGGGATACCATTACGCGCAGAGGTATCCAGCACTCCACGCGGCCCAGGCGCATGAGAGGGAGCAGCACATGTTCGTGAGAGCCATCGGAAGGAAAATAAGCAGGCATGCCTACGCCAATTCTCGCCACGAAACTGTATGTTCCTCCGCTTCGACCGAACGTTGTCCTGCGCTCCCGACTGATCGAGCGGCTGAACGAGGGTCTGCACCGCAAACTGACCCTCATCGCTGCCCCCGCTGGCTTTGGGAAAACCACGCTGATCAGTGAATGGGTCGCCTTCATCGAGCGGCGGACCACCTGGCTATCGCTGGGCGAAGGAGAGAACGACCTCGCACAGTTTCTGACGTACCTGGTCGCTGCTTTACAGACGATTGCGCCTGCGATTGGGGAAGGGGTGTTGGGTCTGCTCCAATCTCCTCAGCCACCGCCAACCGAAGCGATCCTGACAGCCCTGCTCAATGAGATCACCACACTCCCGGACCGTTTCGTCCTCGTCCTTGACGACTACCACCTGATTGATGCCAGACCAGTTGACATGGCCCTCACCTATCTCGTCGAGTACCTACCACCTCAGATGCACCTGGTCATTGCCACCCGCGAAGATCCACCGTTACCCCTGGCCCGCTTACGCGCCCGGAGCCACTTGACCGAACTGCGTGCCGCCGACTTGCGGTTTACCGCCTCCGAAGCCGCCGAATTTCTCAATCAGGTGATGGGTCTCAGCCTCTCGACGACAGACATCGCCGCGCTAGAAGATCATACCGAAGGCTGGATTGCCGGCCTGCAATTAGCCGCGCTTTCCATGCAAGGCCACCAGGATGTTCCCGGGTTCATCCGGGCCTTCGCGGGAGACCACCGCTACATCGTGGACTATCTGGTCGCAGAGGTCCTGCAGCGTCAGCCCGAGCCTGTCCGTCGCTTTTTACTTCAGACCTCCATTCTCGACCGGTTGCATGGCCCGCTCTGCGATGCCGTCACCGGCCAGGAGGAAGGCAACGCGCGCCTGGAGGCTCTGGAGCGCGGCAACTTCTTTGTCGTTCCGCTCGATGACACGCGCCACTGGTATCGTTATCATCACCTCTTTGCCGAAGTACTCTCCGCGCATTTGAGGGCGGAGCAGCCCGATCAGCTGGCGACGCTGCACCGGCGCGCGAGCGCGTGGTACGAGCAGCATGGCTCAGTGGCCGATGCGATCCGCCACGCGCTGGCAGCCAGGGATTTCGGGCGAGCGGCGGACCTGGTCGAACTGGCAGTGCCAGCTATGGCCCGGAGTAGACAGGAAGCCACGGTGCTTGGCTGGCTCAATGCTCTCCCCGGCGAGGTGGTGCGCGGCAGGCCCGTACTGAGCGTTCACTATGCCGGGGCGTTACTGCTTCACGGCAAGCTTGAGGGCGTTGAGGCCCGACTGCGGGACGCCGAACAGTGGTTGAACACGAAGACAGACATGGGTGCAAGCTCTGTGCTCGCCTCATCGGCTGAGATGGTCGTCGTGGATGAAGAGGAATTTCGCGGTCTACCGGGCATGATCGCCATTTACCGTGCTGCAATTGCCCTGGCTTTGGGCAATGTGGCCGACACCATGACATACGCCCGACGGGCGCTTGACCTCGTTCCTGAGGATGACCATCACCGGCGCGGATCGGCAGCGGGGTTCCTGGGACTCGCCTATTGGACGCGTGGGGATCTAGAGGCAGCGCACCGGTCATATGCCGAATGCATGGCTCTGGTGCAGAGGTCCGGCCACATCTCTGACGCCATCGGTTGCTCTATTGCCCTGGCTGATATACGGATTTCACAAGGTCGTCTGCGCGAGGCAATGAACACCTATGAGCGAGGATTGCAGCTTGCGACAGAGCAGGGCGCGCATGTGCTGCGGGGAGCGGCAGATATGCATGTGGGAATGAGCGAACTCCACCATGAGCGTGACGATTTGGATACCGCCACGCAGCACCTGCTGAGAAGCAAGGAACTGGGTGAGCTTGCCGGATTACCGCAAAACCGGTATCGCTGGTGCGTTGCTATGGCTCGCATACGAGCGGCCCAGGGAGATCTGGACGGCGCTCTCGACCTGCTTCAGGAGGCAGAACGCCTGTATATGGGTGACTTCTTCCCCAAGGTGCATCCTCTAGCGGCGTGGAAAACGCGAGTGTGGGTCGCCCAGGGGAGGGTGGATGAAGCCTTCGACTGGGCACGTGAGCACGACCTCTCCGTTTCGGATGACCTCAGCTACCTGCACGAGTTTGAGCATATCACCCTGGCCAGGGCGCTCCTGGCCCGGTCTAAGAGCGACCGTACAGAACACTCCATTCATGACGCAATGGAACTCCTGGAGCGCCTCCTGCACGCGGCGGAAGAAGGGGAGAGGACGGGAAGCATCATCGAAATCCTGATGCTACAGGCCCTCGCCCACCAGATGCAAGGCGACATCTCCGCTGCTCTGGTGCCGCTGGAACGCGCGCTCTCGCTGGCTGAGCCGGAGGGCTACGTTCGCATCTTTGTAGACGAGGGCTTACCCATGGCGGTTCTGCTCGCAAAGCTCCACGAACATGCGCGGAAACGACCCCGTGCCGTCTTGACGAACGTTCCCCTGGCCTACATCGAACGGCTCCTCGCACGGCTGCGCGGAGAACAGGTTCAGGAAGGTATCTCCCCTGCTACGCCCTCTGCACCAGCGCCTGCCCAGTCGCTGCTCGACCCACTGACCGAGCGCGAATTGGAAGTACTGCGCCTCATTGCGGCGGGCCTCTCCAATCGTGCGATTGCAGCCCGGCTCGTCCTGGCATTGAGTACGGTCAAATCGTATGTCAATACCATCTACGGTAAGCTCCAGGTGGAGAGCCGCACCCAGGCGGTGGCACGCGCCAGAGTACTCCACCTGCTCTCCGAGTAGCCACCTCCCTGCATCCACCCCTCGTCAGCAGCACGGAAAAACTTCCACCCCCCTTACCACCTTTTGATGGTTCCAAACCTCCCTCCTGTCCTGATACACTTCCTACAACAACGATGAAGCGAGAAAGACATCGTTGGCAACCAGGAGAGAGAGCATCGCCTCTACGCGCATGGAGAAGAAAACGAGCATGTCACAGGAGTTCTACCAGATTACCGTCAAGAGCCATCTGAACCCGAACTGGGCCAACTGGTTCGATGGGTTGACCATCACTCCATTGCCCGATGGGACCACCGTCATCTCCGGCCCGATGGTCGATCAGGCCGCATTGCATGGAGTACTCAGGAAAGTGCGTGATTTAGGAGTGCCATTACTCTCAGTAACCCGCGTCAGACCGGGCCAGGCCGATGCGTCAAACGTCAAAGACTCTCGTTGAGGCAAGCGGCTGAGAAACGAACGAGTGCAATCAAGCAGACCGCAACAATGAAAGGAAACAAACAGATGAAGACCAATCGAGAAACCTCAGTTATGAAGGAGAACAACATGAAGATAACATCCTCGAAGCTCATCCGCTGGAGCGGCGTAGCAGCGATCGTGGCCGGGCTCATTTTCGCAGCATATCAGCCGATCCAGCCACCTGAAGTACTTTCGTCCGTCACGACCAGCGCCTGGGCCATCATCACCCCCTTGAAGACGGCCATGTGCCTCCTCTTCCTGCTGGGCTGGACAGGGCTCTACGCCAGACAAGTGAAAAAGGCCGGGTGGCCTGGTCTGGCAGGCTATCTCCTGTTGAGCCTCAGTTGGGCGCTCCAGTTTGCCTTTGTCTTCGCTACAGCCTTTATCCTGCCGCTGTTGGCGACCACGGCACCCAGATTTGTGGATAGCGTCCTGAGGAGCGCCTCTGGGACGGTGAGCAGCGTGAACCTCGGAGCCCTCCCGGCGCTCTATACGCTCGTCGGGATCGGATATATCTTCGGCGGCCTCCTGTTTGGCATCGCTACGATCCGCGCCGGCATCCTGTCGCGCCGGGCGGCTGGTCTGCTTATCGTCGCGTCCGCGCTGCCCCTCGCGTTCGTGCTGCCCTCCGTTGCTGCGCTGATCCCGCCCAATATCCAGCATTTAGCGGCGATGCCGCTGGGGATAGCTGTGGCCTGGCTGGGTTATGCGCTCTTGACAGAGCGACGAGAGCAGGCCTCGGAAGTCTCACCTGGCAGGGTAAGCCCCCAGTTCAGCCAAACCGGAGCCGAGTAAGTTCGCTGGAAACGGCAGGGAATGGACAAGCGGCCGTGTAGCCGCTTGTCTCATCGGGAACCCGCTTCAACCCGGCCAGGCCACTGTGTAAGGCGTCAAACACGGAGTTGAGGCAAGCAGTGAGAAACGAATGAGTTCGACCAGGCAGACCGCAACAATGAAAGGAGACACACAGATGACTACCACCGAACAAACCGCAGTACATAGACCGACGACCAATGACCACACCCCCGCGACCGCGCAGGCTCCGAAATCAAAGCGCATCGTCAGTGCCAACCAGCGCCGGGCAGAAATCGTAATTGCGACCCTGTTCCTGCTGACCGCGGCCGCCAGTATCCCCGCGGGTTTCTTCCTGGACCCGCTTTTCAACGCCTCCGGCTATCTGGCCTGGGTGTTTCCGCACCAGGGAGCCGTCGCATTGGATGCCGTGCTGTGGTCGATCAACAACATCGGGATCGTCTTCATCGCGGTGTTTGCGTTTCCCGTGCTGAGAAAACTCGATGAAACCCTGGCGGCCGGCTACCTGGCCTCCCGCATCATCGAGGGTACCATCATGATGGTCGGCATCATGGCAACCTTGTCGCTGATCCCGTTGAGCCAGGAGTTCCTCAAGGCTGGTGCGCCCCAGAACTCGTGGTTTCTGACTCTCGGCGACGTCCTCAAGCACACGAAATTCCTGGGCCTGTCCGAAGTTTCTTTACCGATCCTCGGACTGGGTGGATTGCTCTTTACCTGGCTGTTGTTCCGGTTCCGACTCGTTCCACGGGTGATCTCTGTGGTTGGTTTGATCGGCTACGCCCTGGTGTTTCTCTATAGCATTGCCGGCTGGTTCGGTCTTCTCGACGTTACACCTGGTGCTTCAGGGGTGGGCGTCCTTGTCCTTCCCGTCGCAACATTTGAGATCATCCTGCTCCCCTTCTGGCTGTTCTTCAAGGGCTTCAAGACACCGGAAGCACCCGAGCACATCGTCGCTGTGGAGTGAACGCTCCCGCGCCCGGCGGTCCCTCTCGTGGTTGCCGCCGGGCGCGGAGTGCCTCCTTTCTGACAAAGGACACTGAAAAGGAGCGAGCCCAGAATTTGACCCATATCTTATATGTCAAACGACATTTACGCCCGTTCCTGGAGCGATGAAAAAAGCGTCTACCGGGCATATAAAAGTTTATCAATCTTGACGGATGTTGTAACAGGTGTTATGCTAGCCTTAGAAGCAGAGATGCAAATGCCATTCGTTTACATCGATGTCGTTAAGATACATAAGCTCAACTTGTGGAAGATGTTCAGAAAAGATGAAAAAATCTTCATGAGAGTGCTGACACAGGCAAAGTTTTATGGTATGATAGCGATGGAATGACACTGTAAAACTGCTGTGGGGATGCGGATGCAGAGGCGGAGGCTCCCCCTCGGCTTACTTCTTCGCCAAACCTTGCCAGGTATTGCGTGGTCAGGTGGGTGAATACTATCCTCTCTTGAGAAGGAAGGAGGCGATTTCGTGGAGAATGCATTTCCCCGGTGTCGCAAGTGTAGTGAAGGTGATCTGGTTCCGCTTTCGGATTTCGGTAGCCAGGGAGCTTCTATCGAGTACAAGGCATGGGTCTGCACAAACCCGTCGTGCCTGTACAACATTAAAATCCGTAACGGCGACATTATTATCAACGAACCCATCAGCGATGGGTCGCTCCACCAGTATCGCGGCAGCCGCCAGTAAGGTTGCCGCGTAGTGTGTGGGTCGAGTGAAGGCAAGAGGTAAAGCCTTTTCCTTTTGCCTTCTTTTAATCTAACCAGCGAGAACACGTAAGGAGTTATTACAGGCGTGCTCAATCGATTTTTTGGGCAAAAACCGCAGGAAGAGCCGAAAAGAGAGTCTACTGTTACACAGGAGCGCGTTGGAGAGAACTCCATGTCTGACCCTGACTCGAACCCTTTCAAGGGTAGTTTGAGCCGCACACGTAAATTATTTGGCCGTATCAGCGAGTCTTTTGTCAAACAAACTCCCATCACCGATGAGTTGTGGGATGATCTGGAAGAGGCATTACTCAGCGCGGATGTCGGCCCCGGCACTACCACATGGCTGATCGAGCGTTTACGTCAACGCTCCGTCGAAGAACATATGCGCAACACCTCCCAGGCGCAGGTCGCTTTGCGCGAAGAACTCACCAAACTGCTTGGCAAACCCTCCGATTTGCGTTTTTCCACCAGATCACCGCTGACCGTGATTCTTGTAATCGGGGTCAATGGATCGGGCAAGACTACCAGCATAGCAAAAATGGCTTACCGGCTCACTCGAGAAGGTCATCGTGTGATCCTGGCGGCAGCCGATACCTTCCGCGCTGCCGCTATCGACCAGTTGAAAGTATGGGGCGAACGCATCGGCGTACCCGTCATCAGCCAGAATCCCGGTTCCGATCCCGGCGCGGTTGTCTATGATGCTATCCAGGCAGCTGGCACACGCGGATGTGACGTTCTGCTGGTGGATACAGCCGGGCGACTGCACACCAAGTACAATCTGATGGAAGAGTTGAAGAAAATCAACAAAGTCATCCAGAAGCTCCTTCCCGATGGGCCGCAGGAGTTGATTATGGTGATTGATGCCACAACGGGCCAGAACGCACTTTTGCAGGCGCGTAAATTCGCGGAAGACATTGGTCTGACCGGCGTTATCATCACCAAGTTAGATAGCACCGCTAAAGGGGGCTTTGCCTTCGCCGTCGCCGATGATTTAGGCGTACCTATTAAGTTCATCGGCACGGGCGAAAAAGTCGAAGATCTCGCACCCTTTAACCCGCAGGACTTTGTAGCCGCGCTCCTGGCGCAAGACTGACAAGGAGGTATGACATGGCGAAAGAAGCTGCCGATCCCCCGACATCTTCATCTTCAAGCAATCAGCCAGGGTCAAGTTTACCTTCAGGCAATCTGGTGGTCAAATGCAATCGCTGCAAAGAGATATTGATTTCCCGCGAATGGGAAAAGAACCTGAAGGTTTGCCCACGCTGCAATTACCATTTCAAGCTTTCCGCCTACGAGCGCATCGAACTGCTGACCGACGCGGGCAGTTTCGTAGAGACCGATGCCAACATTACTTCAAGCGACCCGCTCCATTTTGTGGCTCGCACGCGGGACGAAGTGCAGGAATACGCCAAAAAGCTGAACGATGAGCGTAAAAAAGTGAATATGAACGAGGGTGTTGTGACCGGTCATGCCACCATTAAGGGTATGCCACTGGCCCTGGCGGTCATGGACTTTCGCTTCATCGGCGGTAGTATGGGTTCGGCGGTAGGCGAAAAGATCACGCGCGCGGTTGAACTTGGCATCGAACGGCGCATACCGGTACTGATCTCGTGCGCTTCCGGCGGAGCGCGAATGCAGGAGGGATTGTACTCTCTGATGCAAATGGCGAAGATTTCGGCTGCCCTGGCAAAACTGGGCGAAATCGGCATCCCATACATCAGCCTCCTGACAGACCCGACGACCGGCGGTGTAACGGCCAGTTTCGCCATGCAGGGCGATGTTTGCCTGGCGGAACCGGGCGCGTTGATCTGCTTTACCGGGCCGCGTGTGATCGAGCAATTTATGCATGTCAAGCTGCCGGAAGGGACGGTCAATTCAGAATTTGTGCTGCAACACGGCATGATTGACGCAGTTGTTCCCCGGAGCGACCTACGGCACACCCTGGCGCGTATCATCAGCCTGTACCCGCCCGCCAATGGTCAAGACAACGGGCAGTTGAAGCGTTAAGCGGAGGAAGCGATGGCCTACGATCTGGAATTTGAGAAGCCGCTGGCCGATTTAGAAAAAAAGATTGTCTCCTTGCAGCGCAAGGGGGATCGCCTGAAACCCGACGAACTGCGCCAGTTGCATGACGCGGAACGCGACCTGCGGCGGCGCACCGAAGAGATTTACAGAAACCTGACCTCCTGGGAAACGGTGCAGGTGGCGCGTCACAAAGACCGCCCCTACTCCAGCGATTACCTGCATTTGATGTGTGACGACTTCTTCGAGTTGCACGGCGACCACTCCTTCAGCGACGACCACGCCATTTTGGCTGGCGCGGCCAAAATGGACGGGCAAACGATTATGTTTGTCTGCCATCAAAAGGGCCGCGATATGAAGGAGAAACAGTTCCGCAACCTGGGAATGCCGCACCCCGAAGGCTATCGCAAGGCCAGCCGTTTGATGCTGCAAGCTGAAAAATTCGGCTTTCCCATCATCACCCTGATCGACACCCCCGGCGCGTTTCTGGCTCTGGGAGACGAGGAGCGCGGCCAATCAGAAGCCATCGCCGCCAACCTGTACCTCATGGCGCGCCTGCGCGTGCCAATCATCGCTGTTGTAATCGGCGAGGGCGGTAGCGGCGGCGCGCTTGCCATCAGCATAGCCGACCGCATCTTGATGCTCGAACACAGCATCTACACAGTAGCCATGCCGGAAGCCTCCGCCTCCATCCTGTGGCGCGACAACAAGTATGCCCCACAGGCAGCTGAAGCCATGCGTATCAGCGCGAAAGAACTCAAGCATCTCAATCTTGTAGACGAACTGATCCCCGAACCTCTGGGAGGCGCGCATCACAACTATCGCCTCACCGCCGACAACTTAAAAGCCGCCTTGCTAAAACATCTCGTGCAACTCAAATCTATTCCTGTGGACGAACTGTTGGAATTACGCTACCAGAAATTTCGGAATATCGGCGTGTTCGACGAGGTATAGGCGGCGTGATTTGTAAAATGAGTCAGGATCACCTGTAGAGGTCGCTAGCGACCTCTACAGGTGATCCTGACTCATTTTACAAATCTAAATCCCTGAGCCACTGAGTTGAGTAGCAATAGAGGTGTGATCGCAGGAAGACGAATTGGACGCTGACGTGGTACAACCAGAACGCGGCGGATTGTTGGCGTCGTTGGTGTATTGATCGTCGCTGTAAATGATTGATGCCAACCCACTTCCAGGGTTTACCGCGATACCGAAGTCATCGTACAGATCGCGGTTGCCGGTACAGGAAACACCGCTCTCGCAAACGCCCCCGAAATGAATAATCGGAGTCACGGCAATCTGGGTAAAGCCACCAGAGCCAGTTGCTTTCAAATTTTGTGCCATGTACACGTACCAGGACGCACTCGCTGGATAATTGTCAGGCACAGTCACACCATCATAATAGGAAGTGCCGTACCAGACAATATCAATATGTCCGGCATGATTGGCAATGCTCCACGGCATAACGGCGGTATTGGATGGACTCTTGTTGACCTGCACAGGCAGGGACCAGTTCGAGCCGTGATTTTTGGAGAAGCTGTAGGAGACATTGTGGTTGTCGCTGAACACCGAATAGAGGTTGCCCGCGCGATCGATGCTCATGTTCACGAACTGGTGTCCATAGGAGACGGTCGTGTTGGGGTTATCATAAACCATGTGATCGGTGAAGGTCTTGCCACCATCGGTAGAAACGGCCATCCACACCACATGATAGCCGCAGGTACCCTGCGTGCTACACGCGACTTCGCCAGCATTCGCAATGCCACTGAAAGTCTGGTAGACGATATGGTTAGTGGGGTCGATCATCAGGTTGCCCGTCGAATTATTCTGGGCTAGCCAGGGATGGTTCGTGTCAAAGGCTTCTCCCAGTTGCGTGAATGTCAGGCCGGCATCCGCGCTACAGTTCACGTCGATGTTAAAGGTCGCTACATCGTGATAAGAGATGCAGACTTTGGAAGCGCCATCAGCGGCGATCCATTCGCGGTCATCACCGGAAATCGTCGCGCCAATCGGATTGAGCGTCCAGGTTTTCCCTCCATCCATGCTGGTGCTGACATCCACATTGGCGAGGCTCAGGCTGGCAACATACACGTTGTAGAGACCGTGCGCATTCTTAGCAGGCGCGGTCGCCACGTCTGTATCACCGCCGCCGGGGGCAAACCCGCTCGTATTGCTGCTCGACCCGGCATTGGGCGAGACGAGCGCTGTAAAACTCTTGCCACTGCTGATACCTTTCCAGGCTTCCGTACCAGCGCCCAGTCCATTTTCGGAGGAAGCATAGAAATTTCCGGCGGCGTCCGAACGGATTTGCGGCTCAGCCGCGCCATTCGTACAGGTGCCTGCTGTATTCGGGCAAGTGGTTCCAGCCACAGAACTCAACTCGAAATTCGTGAACGAAAAACTGCTACTCAGGCTTGCCGCAGCAACAATGCCCGGCGAGAAGAGCATGAGCAGGCTGACCAGGATCAAAATAGGGAACAGTCCCATAGTGGAACGTTTAAGCTGGCTATCGACCATATAACCTCCTTGTTATTTCAGGTCGCTATTGCGCTGATGAGAGAGTCCATTGGCGCAATGAGAGAAGACGCAAAAGTCAGGTTCAATGACTGACCATATCTCCCCCATATAAACACGTAGAAAGCAAAAAAAGGTTCCAAATCTAAAGTCAGTTTCTATAACGCTCAAACTATGATGCAACTGGTTGCAGAGAGCTTTGGTACACAGGACTGGTGCCGTTCCCACGTTGCCAGTAATCATTCATAAGTCCTGTGTACCATACCTCGCACATGGCAATATCTAGCAAGTGGTGATATTATTTAGGAGTCCAGAAAAAT
>DASTKD010000035.1:0-3085 GCA_035716135.1 Ktedonobacteraceae bacterium | reverse complement strand
TGGCGTCAATATTGCCACTGCTGATGCCGCGAAAGAGCTAATGCGCGACGCCGTGCGTACCGGGCAGGGGCCGCAGGTGCTGGCTGGCATGGGCGCGTTTGCCGGTGTCTTCTCCCTGGATGGTGTGGAACACATGCGCAGGCCAGCGCTGGTGGCTTCGACGGATGGTGTTGGCACTAAAACGTTGATCGCGGCGCAGGCCGGGCGTTTTGAGGGCATTGGCTATGACCTTGTACATCACTCTGTCAACGACCTGTTGACGCAGGGGGCGCGGCCACTTTTCTTTATGGACTACCTGGCTACGGGCAAACTTGATGCGCGGCAGGCTGCTGCCATCGTGCGCAGCGTAGCCGACGCCTGCCGCGATGTAGGCTGCGCCCTGCTAGGCGGCGAGACGGCGGAAATGCCGGATGTGTATGTTTCAGGCGCGTTTGACCTCGCCGGAACCATCGTAGGCATTGTGGAGCAGGATATGCTGCTCAATACGCCGGCGATGCGGCCCGGCGACGTGTTGCTGGGGCTGCCATCGAGTGGCCTGCACACCAACGGCTATTCGCTGGCGCGGCGCGTCTTCGCCAGCTATCCGCTGGATACGGTCTTTCCAGAACTGGGCGAACCTCTGGTAGATGTTCTGCTGCGCCCGCATCGCTGCTATTTGCGCGAGCTACAAATGTTGCGCGAATATCCTGAAATGAGCATCAAAGGTATGGCGCACATTACGGGAGGTGGCTTCGAGGGCAACGTGCCGCGCGTGCTGCCTGCCAGTATACAGGCGGTTATCGAGACCGGCGCGTGGCAAGTTCCGCCCGTCTTTGAATTGCTCGGACGCCTGGGCAATGTGGAACGTCATGAAATGTACCGCGCTCTCAATATGGGCGTGGGTATGGTACTCGTATGCTCGCCCGAAGCGGCCAACATGGCGCGACGCATCTTACCCGAACTCCTCACCATCGGCTATTTGCGAGAAGGCGATGGCGTCGTTTTATCATGAAAGGACATACAATGATCAATCAGCCTGAATTTGGCCCTCTGCTGGCGGAGGGCAAAACCAAACTTATTTATGCCTATCCGGGCGACGACACCCTGGCCTACATGGTCAACAAGGACCAGATCACGGCGGGTGACGGCACACGACGCGACGAACTGGCGGGCAAATCGCGCTGGAGTACCATCACGAGCGCCAATGTTTTCCGTTTATTGAACGAGGAGGATATCGCTACCCATTTTGTGGAGCAGATCAACGATGTGACGCTGCTGATACACCGCTGTCAGATGCTGCCCGTCGAGCAGGTCATGCGGCGCATTGCCACCGGCTCTTACCTCAAACGGCACCCGGAGGTCAGCGAGGGAACACGCTTCGAGCCTTTGTTAGTTGAGACATTCCTGAAAGATGACGCGCGCCACGATCCCCAGATTTGGGAAGCGGATATCGTCTATATGGGATTTGCTACGCTGCCCGAAATCGCGTGGATGGCGGATCAGGGACGCCGCGTATTCGAGACGCTCGAACGCGCCTGGGCAAGCGCGGATGTTACGCTCGTTGACCTGAAAATCGAGTTCGGACGCGACCCGCGGGGACATTTGATGGTAGCCGATGTTATCGACAACGATAGCTGGCGCATCTGGCCCGGCGGCGACAAAAATCTGATGCTCGATAAGCAAGTCTACCGCAACCTGCAAGCCGTAACCCCGGCAGATTTGCAACAAGTCGCCGACCGTTATGCCCTTGTAGCCGACCTGACCGGAAAATTGAAAGTATCTTGAGGAGGTGTGCCTCGTAAAAGGAGCAAGACATGGAGAGACTACACGACGCTTGCGGGGTGGTGGGCATTTTCGCCAGGGAGAATGGCGAAAACATCGATGTGCGCCGCTATCTGACGCTTGCTCTAACGGCTCTGCAACATCGCGGGCAGGAGAGCGCAGGCATGGCGGTCTACGATCACGCTGGCAGGCTGGTGAGCCGTGTCAGTATGGGCAAGGTGCGCGAAGTCTTCTCCGACACGGGAACGGGGTTGCCGGAGACGCGCTGCGGCATCGGCCATGTGCGCTACTCGACCACCGGCTCCAGTTGCGTAGAGAACGCAGGTCCGTTCGTGGTGGGTGAATGGCGCGGACAGCAGGAAACCATCGCCGTTGCTCATAACGGTGATCTGGTCAACGGTCCGGCTCTGCGCGCGCGACTGCCGC
This sequence comes from Ktedonobacteraceae bacterium, assembly GCA_035716135.1. Taxonomy (GTDB): domain Bacteria; phylum Chloroflexota; class Ktedonobacteria; order Ktedonobacterales; family Ktedonobacteraceae; genus CF-113. The sequence continues at coordinate 898 of DASTKD010000035.1, read as the reverse complement.
AGGAATACCTGCACTCTACCACTGATAGCGAAGCCATCGCACTGTTGCTCCTGCACTCGCCAGGGCCTACACTGCGCGAGCGCATGATCGCTACATTTCCGCAGTTGCGCGGCGCTTATAGCGTAGTGATACTGGCCGAGGGTAAGCTCTACGCCATGCGCGACCCCTGGGGAATGCGCCCGTTGTGCATTGGACGCATCGATGACAACTGGATTGTGGCCTCCGAATCGTGCGCCATTGACCGCATCGGCGCGAACTTCGTGCGCGAAGTCGCACCCGGCGAGCTTATCACCATCGATGAGCGGGGGATGCGTTCTGAAATACTGGAGAGCATCCCGCGCAAATCGCTGTGCGTCTTCGAGTACATCTATTTCTCCAATGCGACCAGCCAGCTTAACGGTAGATACGTCTATGACGTGCGCGAGGCCCTGGGGCGCGAACTGGCGCGCGAGCATCCCGTCGAGGCGGACATCGTCATACCCGTACCCGACTCCTCGATCCCAGCCGCGCTTGGCTATGCCGCAGCGTCCGGTATCCCTTATGGGCAGGCCATCATCAAAAATCGCTACAGCGATCGCTCTTTTATCAAGCCCGATCAACGTCTGCGCCAGTTGGAGGTAGACCTGAAATTCAATATGGTCAAGCCCAAAATTCAGGGCAAACGCCTGCTGGTGGTTGATGACTCGATTGTGCGCGGCAATACCATGAAACGGCTGGTCGCGGCCTTGCGTCATCAGGGAGCAAGGGAAATCCACCTGCGCTCAAGCTCGCCGCCCCTGCGCCATCCCTGCTATTTCGGCATCGACATCCCGCAGGAAAGCGAGCTAATCGCCGCCGGTCGCACGGTAGAAGAGATTGCCGCCTATATCGGCGTCGATAGCCTGGGCTACCTGAGCGT
>DASTKD010000034.1:0-20590 GCA_035716135.1 Ktedonobacteraceae bacterium | reverse complement strand
ATGCACTGGCACCACCCCCGCAGGCCGCGAGTAATATCATCAAGCCCAGAGCCGCCCCCGGCAGGGCAAACCAGGTAAAGTTACGTCGATTGCGCCCTGGCTGGTAAGCGCTTTTTGGCATCATTTATGCTATCCTCACTGAACTAAAAGGTTGGCGGTGGCGGTGTCTGCCCGGTATAATCACCAATCATATAGGCGGTATAAGGGCCATTGAGTTGACCTGGCGCATTGCCGGTTATATTGACCACACCGTACTGGAACTCAATCTTAGGATTGACAATCAGCACGCGGTTATTGAACTGATCGGCGATAATGAATTCCCCGTTTGCCAGTTGTACGGCGTTAGTCGGCAGCGGAGCGGAATTGCTGGCCGGGTCCGCATTGGTGAAGTACGCGAAAACCATCTTTTTGGCCGGAGTAACTTCCAGTACGCGGCTATGCGCGGAATCGGTAATCAAAGTGTCGCCATTGGGCAGGCGGCTGGCGAAGGCAGCCCCGCTCAGTCCCTGGCTATACTGCCACACGATGTCTCCGGCGCGGGTGATCTCAATGACGCGGTTATTGTTCTCATCCCCGATCAGGATGTTGCCGTTGGCGAGCAGTTCGGCGCTATTGGGGTTGTTGAGCGCGCCCGGACCAGATGTTGGACCATATGACCACACAACCTGTTTGGTGTTGCGGTCAACTTCGATGACGCGATTGTTGCTCTGATCGACAATCATGATGTTATGGCTGGGCAACTGGATGGCAAACACTGGCACGTTCAACTGGTTAGGGCCAGAGCCGGTTACGCCCGCCTGCCCATATTGCCAGACAATGTCGCCTTTCTGGTTCACCACAATCACGCGATTATCCACACAACCTTTCGTGTCGCTCGCCGAACCAGCAGGCACACCCGTACCCGCTAACAGGGTCAGGCCGCCGCTCAAACGTTCGGCATCGTTGAGGCCAATAATGCTGCCCGGACCGGGATTGCACAGCGTCGGATTGCCAGAGCCAAAGCTCCACACAATATGGCCGTCCGGCGCAACCTCGATCACCCGGTTATTGAATTGGTCCGAAATAAGGATATTGCCGGGCGCATTAAAGCGGTCATGGGGCGTCTTGTTCGCGTTTGAACTTGACGGCGTAGACGAAGTACTACAACTGGAGGCAATAATGGCAATCAGAACCCCCACCATAATCAAAGGATACTTTCTCACGTGCATAATTTGTCCCTCCCTGTGCTATTCAGAGTGTTCACAATGCGTTCAAGCTCACTCTTCCATGTGCTTATACGAGAGAACGTTACAGCATGAAAAGGGGGAATCAGTTCGGGTTAAGCTGCACTTTGATAATCTGTATATGGCTGGTAGTTGGCGAGGTATTGGCAATGTTGCCGCAATAAATGGAGGCCATCCGGGCAGGAGTAGTCAGGCCGGGGCCATGATGCACATTGATGCACCAGCCGCTCGCCACTATACCCGCCACATCAGGAATGACGGTGGTCGTGAATGCATTGCCATGCCCGTCAGCCATCACATCGTTAAGCGGGTAGACGATGGGACCCATACTGGCGCAACTATCCTGGTGGATGTGCGACGGATGGACGCTGTTGGGTAGCAGACCGGTTAAATTCAGGGTGACGACCAGATTTTGGGTCCGGGGATTCCAGACAAGGAATGCGTATCCATACGGGATGGATTTTTCAAATTGTTGAGCTTCGTTCCCTGCCATTTGAAGCGCACTCCCTCCAAAACAATAAAGCTTTTTCATAGTAAAATCAGGAGTATTGCTCTCCTGTAGCAAGTATGGCGGAACAGGGGATATGGTACAATGGCAGGGGGGTGACATCTATATGACACGTTGGTTTTCGTCTCCGCTAAGATATAAAGATAGACTATGAAGCCACATCCATTGAAGGTCGAACGAGAACTGCGCGGCTGGTCTCAGGCCAGAGTCGCCGAGGCAGTCGGCACCAATGTACGAACCGTCATTCGCTGGGAACAGGGGCAAACTATTCCCTATCCATACTACCGGGAGCGTCTATGCGCCCTCTATGGCAAAAATGCCAGAGAGCTAGGCTTGCTGGCGGATACTGAAGAGGATAGCGGCGAGTTAGCGCAGCGTCAAAATGAACAACTCGCGCTCTCCACAGCAGCAGAGCCAACCCCTATCGATCAAAGCCGCTCTCCGTCAGAAGCGTTATGGAAAGTACCGCCCGTCTTGATGCCACTGATAGGTCGCGCGCGCGAAATCGATGAAATCAAGGCGCTGCTGACTGGCGCGGAAGTGCGTCTTGTGACACTGATAGGCGCTGGCGGTATCGGGAAAACGCGATTAAGCATCCAACTTGCGCACGAAATGTGGCCGCTTTTTGCCGGTGGCATCTGCTTTGTGGCGCTGACAGGGACCAGTGATCCAGCGCAGGTCATCCCCACCGTCGCGCGCGAATTGGACCTGCAAGATGAAAATGTCCCCGCGTTTGAACGGGCGCAACAATTTTTATGTGACAAGCAGATGCTGCTGGTGCTGGACAACTTCGAGCAGGTAGCGCAGGCAGCGCCAGAGCTAGAACGGCTGCTGGCAGCCTGCCCGCGCGTGAAGATGCTCGTCACCAGCCGCGTCGTCTTACATGTTGCGCTGGAATACCAGTACCGTGTATTACCCCTGTCCATACCCACCTTAAAGAATCTTCCCGATAGCGCCGCCATCGCGCAATATGCGTCGGTCGAACTTTTCGTGCAGCGCGCCCGCACCATCATCCCCACCTTCCAGGTGAGCGATGCCAACGCGGAAGCGCTGGCGAAAATCTGCGCGCGCCTCGACGGTATTCCCCTGGCGATTGAACTGGCCGCCGCCCGCGTCAAATTATTGCCTCCCGAAGCGCTTTTGCCGCGTCTCTCGCGCAGCCTGCAAGTGCTTACCAGAGGGGTATCAACGCTGCCCGAACGCCAGCAAACGCTGCGTAACACCATTCGATGGAGCTATGACCTGCTCAACGCGGAAGAACAGCGCCTCTTCCGCCTGCTATCGATCTTTGTAGGAGGATTAAGCCTGGAAACGGCGGAATTCTTCTTCGCGCATGTCGCCAATGGGGCTGAAAATGGCCTGACAAGTTCGCTCGATAGTCTGGATTCGCTGATCGATAAAAGCCTGTTGCAACCGGCGGTAGCTCTGGATGAATGGAGCGAGCCGCGCCTGGAAATGTTAGAGACGCTACAGGAATATGGAAGAGAGCGCCTGCTAGAGCTTGGCGAGATGCAATTTGCGCGCGTAGCTCATGCTGAGTGCTACCTCCACCTGGCGGAGCAGGCCGCGCAGGAATCGCCAGGCTCACAACAGGCAATGCAGTTGGAGCGGTTAGATCGTGAGTACAGTAATCTCCAGGCGGTCATGGAGTGGATACTGAGCAACGAAGTCACGCCCTCACAACAAATGCCCGCTAAAAAAGGAATGGCTCTACGCCTGCTCAATGCCCTGATGTGGTTCTGGCTGTCGCGCGGCTACCTGAGCGAAGGATGGCGCTTCGCGGAGCAGGCGCTGGCACGCTATGCGGAGCAAGCCGCAACGCCCATACAGGCGCGCGCTTATGTACTCGCCTCGCAAATGATTATGCGCCTGGGCAATTTAGAGCGAGCCGGGGCGCTGCTGGAGCAGGGCATCGCTGGCTACAGGGAACTGGGCGATGATAACAGTCTGGCCGAGGCTTTGCGCGCATCGGGCTGGATAGCGCACCAGAAAAATCAGGCGACGCGGGCATACGATCTCTATGAACAGAGTCTCGCGCTTTTCAAGCCGCATGACAACCAGCAGGGCATCGCCAATACCCTGCTCAACATGGCGTTTATCATGCAGACACAGAGCAATTACGAGCAGGCGCGCGCGCTGCTGGAAGAAGTGGTCACGCGCCAGAGAGTACTGGGGAATAAAAGAGGCATTCTCAATGCTCTGTATCAGTTGGCACAAGTACTCTTCGGCGCGGAAGAACACCCTCCAATTGACAGAGTACGTTCTCTGCTGGACGAAGGGCTTGGTCTGGCGCAAGAACTGGGAGATACACGCGGGGCGGCGAGTATGAAGGGGCTAACAGGTTGGGTCGCCTTCAGTCAGGGGAATCTCTCCGAGGCGCGCCAACTTGTCGAGGATTGCCTGCGCTTTTATAAAGAAGGCGGAGACCGGCAGATAACAGGGCAATATCTCGTCACGCTCGGCGAAATCGTCATGGCGCAGGGGGACGAGGATGCCGCCGTGTCTTTGTTTGAGGAGAGTATGGCGATTGGGAAAGCGATGGGCGACCAGAATGAGACCGTCGCGGCGGCGTTGGAAGGCATGGCCGGGCTGGCCGTCGCACAGAGAAATTATGGTTGGGCCGTACAACTGTGGGCGGTAGCCACGCGCTGGCGAGAAGAAATTCAAATTGCGATCATGCCAGGCCAACGTATCGCCCGGGAACGCACATTGGAACAGCTTCGAGCGTTGCTTGGCGAAGAAACATTCACCACTCTCTGGGAAGCGGGCCGCATCCTGTCGCCCGGTGAAGTATGGTCCGCGCGTTACCAGCTCTTACCTGACCTGCAAAATCAGTAGGCAGATAGAGACGGAGAAGATGATGCGCAGCATATCAATGAGACGCCGGGCGATGTGTTGGGGATTATTGAGCATCCTCGCCATTTACCTGTGCAGCTGTGGAAGCGCGCATCCCGCATCGTCGCCGCTAGCGAGTCCTTCAGCCACCATAGCTCTACCTGCCTGCGCTTCGCTACAGAAACCAGGATGCCATATCCGTCTGCTGGTGTTTTCAAAAACGGGCGCTTTTCGCCATGCGTCCATTCCCGACGCCATCGCGGCTTTGCGCAAACTGGCCGCGAGCCAGGGCGTCTCCATCGATTTCACGGAAGACGCGACGGCTTTTACCGATGCCAACCTCGTACGCTATAACGCCGTCGTTTTTCTGTTGACCACCGGCCACATTCTGGATGCCGACCAGCAGGCCGCCTTTATGCGCTACATTCAACACGGCGGAGGATACGCCGGCGTGCATTCCGCCAGCGATACGGAGTATGACTGGCCCTGGTACGGGCAACTGGTCGGAGCCTACTTTGACCGCGTACACGGGCATTCGCATGTCGTCCAGGCCACCGTCCACGTCGTTGACCACACCCATCTCTCAACGAGCATGTTGCCTGCCGTATGGATTCGTACCGATGAGTGGTACAACTTCGCCACCAATCCGAGCAACTCGGTGCATGTCCTGCTCACGGTTGACGAGAAAACCTACCAGGGCGGCGTTATGGGAGCCAATCACCCCATCGCCTGGTATCATGCCTTTGACGGCGGGCGCTCCTGGTACACCGCTATGGGCCATACATCCGCAAGTTACCAGGAACCACTCTTCCTGGCGCATCTATGGGGAGGCATCCTCTATGCAGCTGGAGTAGTCAGTGCCTTTCATCAGTAGGGGGTTTTAGAATCTGTCATCCTGAGCGCAGCGAAGGATCTCTGCATGACGGGAGAGATCCTTCGCTGCGCTCAGGATGACATTCCCACTTTGGTCGTCAAAATTCATTAGGAAATTTGTTGCCTTAACAGTTGCACAAAGGTCTGCAACTTATCCTCTTCAATGTCAGAAACAGCCCAGTAGACCATACCTGCCTGGGTCCAGGTCATGATGTGGTAGCCCTGGCGTGTCACAGTTGTCACCTGGCTATCAGCAGATGTCGAGGCGGCGGGCCAGGTAAAAAGATTGATCACATGGGTTTCGTGTTGATAGACCAGCGCCGCGACCGGTCGATTATCCAGATAATCGAGACGTCCTCCAACCAGCGGATAGCCCTGCTGGGTCAGGTCCACCACCACCGGTGAATAATCCAGCTTGCCATCAAACCACGGCTTGACGGTGTGCTGATCGGTCGAGCGCACATCGACCAGGTGGTTGACCATCAGGGAGCGGATATGGCTGGCGAGTACCGCTTGTGTCAATGACTCATCCACAGAAGGGGCCGAGACGTTCTTGAGGATGCTCCATGTGGTAATCAGACCGATGAGTAGTACGGCGGCTACGCCCAGCAAAACGAAAGCGGTTTTGCGCAAAGGGGGCCTGGGCTGGCTTGCCTTGAGTAAAGATGATCGAACATGCTTCCGCAGATGTGCTGGAGCTTTGTAAGAAAGAGGGCTGGTATGCACGAGCGTTCGCAAAGCCTGGCGATTGTGATAGAGGCGCTCACACGCCGGACAGGTCTGCAAGTGCTGTTCAATATCCAGGTTGCTGACCAGGTCCAGTTCATCATCAATATACCCGTCAATCAGATTGTGTACCTCGTGACAATTCACCTTACGACTCCTTGCTCATGTGTTGGGATAGAGAGGATTGCAGCCGCTTACGCGCGCGCGCCAGGCGCGACATGACTGTTCCTAATGGAATAGCAGCAATAGTAGCAATCTCCTTGTATGATAACCCCTCCAGTTCTCGCAAGACAAACACTTCACGATATTCGAGTGGCAACTCCTCCATAGCATCGTGCAGCATCCGCGTAGAGATGCTTTGCAGCAGCATGGCTTCTGGATCACAATTATCTAGCTCAGGGCTATGCAATTCTTCGTCAAATGGCGTTTCGAGTTCGGAGACGCGGTGTTGTTGCATCATAGTATAGTATGTGTTTCGGACAATAGCCAGCAGCCAGGGGCGACTGTCAGTACCACGAAAGCCCTCAAAAAATTTAAAGGCGCGCAAATAACTTTCCTGCACCACGTCTTCCGCATCCAGATCATTCCGCGTGAGCCAGCGTGCTAGATTGTAGGCAGCATTCAGGTGCGGCAAGACGCTTTGCTCAAAACACCTGATTTTGTTATGGTTTCGCAACCGCGTTCCCCCTCTATAGTAGAGAAGACTGACACTCCGGTGATTTTATTCCCATAAGTCATAACATAGCTCGCTTCTGCTGAGAAAGCTAGACCTCATCCTTTCTTTCACCCTGTCATCCTTCGCTGCGCTCAGGATGACAAATTGCGTCTCCAATGAAAGAAAACTGGTCTGTGTGATGTTATGATATGAAGTAAGGAAAGGCAGCCAGTTCAGCAGAGGAGCAACATACGCTATGCCAGAAATTGACAGCGATCACATCTTTGGGTTCGACACGCTCTCGATCCACGCGGGACAACGACCCGACCCCACTACAGGAGCGCGAGCAGTACCGATTTACCAGACCACCTCTTTTGTCTTCGACGATACCGATCATGCCGCTCATCTATTTGCCCTGCAACGTTTCGGCCATATCTATACCCGTATTATGAATCCCACGACAGCCGCCTTTGAAGAGCGCATCGCCGCGCTGGAAGGCGGAACGGGCGCGGTAGCTACCGCGTCGGGCATGGCGGCGCAGATGGCAACCATGATGACGCTGCTGCGTCCGGGCGACGATCTGATCTCGTCGAGCAGCCTCTATGGAGGCACGCATACCCAGTTCGACCTGACGCTGCGCACATGGGGCATCAACACCATCTTCGTGGATAGTACCGATCCCGAAAATTATCGCCGCGCGCTCACCCCGCGCACACGCGCCCTCTATGGCGAGACCATCGGCAACCCGCGCGGCGACGTGCTGGATATGCGCGCCGTAGCGGACATCGCCCATGAGGCCGGTGTGCCATTGGTGATAGATAATACCTTCGCTACTCCTTATCTCTGCCGCCCATTCGAGCATGGAGCCGACCTTATCGTGCATTCAGCCACCAAGTTTATCGGCGGCCATGGTAACTCTATCGCGGGCGTGCTGGTCGAGTCGGGCAAGTTCCCCTGGGACAACAGCAATTTCCCACATATCGTTGATCCTTCGCCAGGCTATCACGGCGTGCGATTTTACGAGACATTTGGCGACTTTGCCTTTGCGATGAAGGCGCGCGTCGAGACGGTGCGCGATACTGGCGGCTGCATTAGCCCGTTCAACTCCTTTCTGCTCTTGCAGGGACTGGAAACACTTTCACTACGCATGAAGCAGCATTGCCAGAACGCGCTGCAAGTTGCCCGCTTCTTGCAAGAACATCCTGCCGTCAGTTGGGTACACTATCCCGCTTTGCCGGGCGATCCCTCATACGAACTGACGAAACGTTATCTCCCTCGTGGAGCAGGCTCCATCTTCACCTTCGGTGTCAAAGGGGGTTATGAAGCTGGCAAAAAAGTCATTAACAGCGTGCGCCTCTTTTCTCACCTTGCCAACGTGGGGGATGCGCGCAGCCTGATTATTCATCCCGCCAGCACGACACACCAGCAGCTTTCCGAAGAAGACCAACTGGCGGGAGGCGTCACTCCCGACCTGATCCGCCTGTCCATCGGCATCGAGGATATTGAGGACATCCTGTGGGACCTTGATCAGGCCCTGCGGGCAGCGGGTAGAGAAGGATAATCATATGACCACCATCAAAACCACCCCGGATATGTACGAGCGCCTGAAAATCTTACAGCAGTACCGCCATGTTGCCATCGTTGGCGTATCGGCTGACTCCTATCGCCCCAGCCACTTTGTCGCTATCTACTTGCAGGCCGAGGGCTACCATATTATCCCCATCAATCCGCGCTACGCCGGACAGACTATTCTGGGCAGGCGCGTCTATGCTACGCTGACGGAAGCAAAGGAGGCTGGCGAACAGATCGAAATCGTGGATGTGTTCCGGCGCGCGGAGGATGTGCCACCCATCGCTGACGAAGCCATCGCCATTGGAGCTAAAGTCCTGTGGCTGCAACTGGGTATTCGCAACGATGAAGCCACCGGACATGCGGAGGCCGCCGATTTAACCGCCGTCCAGAACCGCTGCATGAAAATCGAACACGCGCGCTTTTTCGGCGGATTGCATACCGTAGGACTGAATACAGGGGTGATCCTGGCAAAGAAATTGTAGATGAGCGACAATCTCAATTTTGAGCATACCGACGCCGTATTGACGGAAGAGCGCCTTTTTGTCCCACCCCTTGAGCTTGTAAGCGCGGCGAATATTATGGCCTACATGCGGTCTAAAGGCTTTGAGGACTACGAGGAGTTCTATCGCTGGTCGCTGGCGCATCGCTTTGAGTTCTGGAACGACCTCGCCAGCGAACTCCACTGGTTTGAACCCTGGCATACCACCTTTGCCTGGACTACGAAGCCGTCTTTCCAGTGGTTTGCGGGTGGCAAGTTCAACATTGTGTACAACTGCCTGGACAGGCACATGCGCACCGCCACCCGCACGCGCATCGCCTTCTTCTGGGAAGGCGATAATGGCTCAACCCGCATGCTGACCTACGAAGACCTCTACCGCATGACGAACCGGCTGGCGCAAGGGCTGCGCAACCTGGGCGTGAAGAAAGGCGACCGCGTGGCTATCTACCTGCCAGCCATTCCCGAAGCCATCGTAGCAATGCTGGCAACCGCTCGCCTGGGAGCAATCCACACGGTCATATTCGGAGGTTTCGCTCCCGGCGCGCTGCGCGACCGTATTATGGATGCCGGGGCAAAAGTTCTGATTACCGCCGACGGCAGTTTCCGGGGTGGCAAACACATCGAACTCAAGCGACTGGCGGATGAAGCCTTGCAAGGAACGCATTGCATCGAAAGGGTGATCGTCGCTCACCACCTGGGAAACGACGTACCCATGCAATCCGGGCGTGATATTTCCTGGGATGAACTGCTGGCAGATATTTCTCAAGACGCGATTGTCCCTTGCGAACCGATGGAGAGCGAGGACCCGCTCTATATCCTCTATACCAGTGGAAGCACGGGCAAACCTAAGGGCGTCGTTCACGCCCACGGCGGCTATGCGGTGGGCCTGTACGCTACCACGAAGTTCGTTTTCGACGTGAAAGCGCAAGATGTCTTCTGGTGTACCGCCGATGTTGGCTGGGTCACAGCCCATAGCTATGTAGTCTATGGTCCGCTTCTGCACGGCACCACCAGTGTCCTGTTCGAGGGTACACCTACGTACCCAACTCCGGCACGCTGGTGGAGCATCGTCGAGAAATACGGTGTGACGATCCTGTATACCTCCCCAACCGCCATTCGCGGCCTGATGCGCTTTGGCGAGGAGTGGCCAGGTCGCCATAATCTTTCCAGTTTGCGTTTGCTCGGTTCAGTGGGCGAACCGATCAATCCCGAAGTGTGGATGTGGTACCGCCATGCTATCGGACGCGACCGCCTTCCCATCATGGATACGTGGTGGCAGACCGAAACCGGCATGATTCTCGTCGCTCCCACCATTATCATACCCCTTAAACCTGGCAGCATCGCGCGTCCTTTTCCTACCATCGAGGCCGATATAGTTGACAGGCAAGGTCTGGCTGTAGAAAAGGGACACGGTGGTTTCCTCATTATTCGCCATCCCTGGCCCGCTCAGATGCGCGCAATCCATGCAGACCCGGCCAGGTATCGTACCTACTGGGAGACCATACCTGGCCTATATTTCGCGGGTGACGCTGCATTTCGAGACAGCGATGGCTACTTCCGTGTACAGGGGCGCGTAGATGATGTCATCAAGGTCAGCGGGCATCGGCTCGGCTCGATGGAGATCGAGTCAAGCCTGGTGAGCCATCCAGCCGTAGCAGAGGCGGCGGCTATCGGCAAACCAGATGAGGCCAGAGGAGAGCGCATCAAAGCCTTCGTCATCCTCAAGCAAGGCTTCGAGGCTTCGGAGAGCCTTGCTCAGGAGTTGCGCCAGCAGGTGCGAGCAACTATGGGCGCGCTGGCCGTCCCGGACGAACTCGAGTTTGTGCAGCATCTTCCTAAGACGCGCTCTGGCAAAATCATGCGGCGCGTCCTGCGCGCCAGGGAAACCGGTGCGCCGGTCGGCGACCTCAGTACGCTTGAAGATTGAACCCCTGCTCGCTACTTAAAAGTAGGCTGTGGAGGCGCTGGAATGCGAGCAAGCTCCTCGGCGCTGGCAGCATGACGACGGGCAATCTCGAGCTTCAGACTTTCTTCGCCTTTCGCCATTGCCCAGCGATGATTGGCCGAAAAAAGCGGCTTCATAATGAATGAGAAGTAGCGCAAAAGCGGCTTCTCCGCCTTGATCTTCCAGTCATAGGTGCTATTGACCCACGCGCCATCCTGCTCGAACGTCCAGATGCCGCGCCCCTCAAAATCACCCGATGCAACTAAAGTGAACCCATCACTGCGTATCTCGGTGACGCGAAAACTCCAGCGCAAGGTATAGGGTAGCCAGCCTTTCGTATAGAGACTGACCACTTTGCCTAACCCGCGCTCGTCGCCCGGCTCCAGCACCTTTACCTCCAGGTAAACCGAGGGCCACCAGCGCACAAGATCGGCGGCATCGCTCAGGATAGTGGAAACCTCGTCAATAGTGCTTTCTACCCGCCACACCGTAATAAAATGATAATCGTTCGTAGCTGCCATTAGAAATTACCTCTCTTTCGAACACTCTTTATGAATACCATCACAAGATTACAAGAATAACTATACCGGAGGATGGGAAGAAAGCAGATAGCATCGACGTATCATGCTGGTGTCATCCTTCGCCTCATTCTGTCATCCTGAGCGCAGCGAAGGATCTCATCTCCGACCAGCCAGATCCTTCGCTGCGCTCAGGATGACAGAATATGATTAACTTTGATTGGCAATAATCATGAGGGACAGGAGCCGCAAACGTCCAGTCAGGATGATACCAGCATGATACGTCGATGCTATCTGCTTTCTTCCCATCCTCCGGTATAGTTACTTTTGTAAACGGGATGCTATGTAGCTCTGACCGGGCAGGCATCTTCACATACGTAGCAGATACAAAGGAGAACATCTGATGCAAGTAGAAACCAACACGACCGTTGCCAGCCGCTGGTACGAAGAGGTCTTTAATGCCGGGAAAATTGAACTGATCGATGAATTATTTGCGCCGAACTTTGTGGATCATGATCCGAGCAATCCTTTGCCGGGGCTGGATGGAGTGAGGCAACTCGTGAGCATGTACCGGGGTGCGTTCCCCGATTTGCGCCTCACGATCGAGGACGAGATCACCGAGGGAGACAAAGTTGTAACCCGCTTCACCGGGCGCGGCACGCACAAAGGCCCATTGATGGGCATTCCTCCCACCGGTAAGCGTGTCACCATCACCGCTATCGACATCCTGCGCTTCGAGAATGGCAGAATCATGGAACACTGGGGCAACCAGGACCTGCTGGGCATGATGCAACAACTCGGCGTGATCCCCGCGCCAGGACAATAAATAGGAGGCTTTGTATGTCAACGCAATCTACCATAAGTCCGACCACGACAGGCCAGCAACAGGCTTCCGGCGTCGAGCGTTTCGCCGCTGTATGTGCCGTGCTGGCGGGAATTGTTGGCTTCCTGTACTCAATCTCGTTTGTCGTGCTGAAAATTGACGTATTGACCGCCCTGTGCCTGATGCTCGGCGGATTGCTCGCCACTGTTGCCCTGAGCGGCTTATATAGCCGCGTCAGGCAGGTCGAGACCAACCTTGCTTCGTGGGCATGGATACTGGGCGTGGTGGGCGCGCTCGGCGCGGCAATTCATGGAGGGTATGACCTGGCAAACGCCATTCATCCGCCTGCGCCGAATTTCGCGCAGGCGATTGCCAGCCTGCCCAGTTCCATCGACCCGCGCGGGCTATTGACCTTCGGCGTCGCGGGGCTGAGCTTCTTCGGCTTCGCCTGGCTGATCGGGCGCAGCGCTTCATTCTCACGCCCGATGAGTTACCTGACCTACCTGCTGGCGCTATTGCTGGTCGTGCTGTACCTGGCCCGTTTGATTATCCTCGACGCGAAAAGTCCCGTGATCGCAGGAGTCGGAGGATTGAGCGGCTTTATCGTCAACCCGTTGTGGTACCTGTGGCTGGGCGCAATGCTGTTACAGGGCAGAAAAAAGGCGGCTGGCGCTTAGCTTTCCTGGATAGGGCTGTCATTCTGAGCGCAGCGAAGAATCTCCAGTAGCCAGGCGTAGATTCTTCGCTGCGCTCAGAATGACAATCTGAATACTTCAGAATGGCTGCCTGAATACTTTAGAAGTGGAGGATACCAGTACTGACATGACAGACCTCAAGGAACATCTAGATTCTGATGGCTCGTTGATGAGCATATTCACGCGCCGTTTCTCGCGCCATCCTGAGCGCTACATCGAGATACTTGGCGTCCTCCGCAAATACGAATTGCATCATATTCTCGCCAAATTTATGTTGAGCCATCGCCACGACGAAGAAGACGAAGACGCCCTGGCATTGGTCGATCACCATGATGAAGACGATCACGCGGAGGAACTGGCAAAAGCGCTCGAAGAATTAGGCCCCTGTTTCATCAAGCTGGGACAATTATTGAGTACGAGGCCGGATTTGCTGCCGCCGGACTATATCGCGGCGCTGGCGCGGCTCCAGAATACCATAACGCCGGTGCCATGCGACAAAATCAGCGCCATTATCGAAAGCGAGCTGGGCGCGCCCATCGACCAGTTATTCACATCGTTCGATGCCACGCCCCTTGCCACCGCTTCAATGGCCCAGGTACACCGCGCCACGCTCAGCAATGGCGACGAGGTAGCGGTCAAAGTCCAGCGTCCCGGCGTGCGCCAGCGCATCGAGATCGACATCGAGATTTTGCACGAGATCGCGCGTTTTGCCACAAAATACACCTCCTTTGGTCGCCGCTATGGCATCTTCCAGATTGTGCGCGAGCTTGAACGCAGCCTGAGCCAGGAAATGGACTTTCGATTGGAGGCCGACAGCACGCGCATTATCGGCAAGCAAATCGCCGACTTTCAGCGCCTCGTCACTCCCAGAGTCTACGACGATTACACCACGCGGCGCGTCTTGACGCTCAGCTTCATACACGGGCGGCACCTTGCGCAGGTCAGCCGCGCGGAACTGGACGAACTCGACTCGCGCGCCATCGCTAAGGAACTGCTCTCGGCCTACCTCAAGCAGATCGTGATCGATGGCGTTTTCCATTGCGACCCCCATCCGGGCAATATCTTTCTTACCGATGATGGCCGCCTGGCCTTGATGGATTTCGGCATGGTCGGGCGCTTCGATGCCGATCAGAAAGACAGGATCATTCTACTGCTGCTGGCCTTTTCCGAACGCCTGGGAGAGCGAGTCGCCGATACCTACCTCGAGATGATCGAGATTCCGGCGGACGTTGACCGCCGCTCATTTACCCAGGATGTCTGCGGGCTGGTCAGTCGCTACCATGATATGAGCGGCGGGCGCATGGCAATAGGCACCGCCTTGCTCGATCTAACCAGGCTGGCCCAGTCACACAACACTCCCATACCCACCGCCATGACGCTGCTCGGCAAAGCCATGCTCAATCTCGACGGGACGATTCGCGTGCTGTCGCCCGCGCTCGACCCGGTGCAGTTGATCCGTGACTATATGGTCACAGTGATGGAGAAACGAGTCATCGGGCAGCTCTCCCCCGGTCGCGTCTTTGCCTGGGTACTCGACGTGAAACACCTCATCGAGAAAACGCCGCGCCGCACGGAAATGATTATCGACAAACTGGCGAACGATCAAATCACCGTGCGCCTGGAAGTCGAACACTTCGATCAAGCAGTAAAAAGCATCAACAAGGCCGCCAATCGCCTGTCCCTCAGTATCATCGCCGCCTCACTCATTATTGGAGGAAAATTCATGTGGGATAACCTGCAAAAACCATCCCCGCGAGGCAGAAACAGGCGCACATGATTCCCTGTACTATAATGGAGACAGCTTATTTCGCGCTCCATTATGGGAGGGAGGCTCTATGCAAGAATCCGGCAATGTCTTTCGCACGGGGAAATATCACAAGAGCTTTGGCAAAAAGAATATCCACCCTGTGCGTAAGGCCCTGCTTCGCGTATTTTATCGCACATGCGCTCGCCTGATTGAGGAATGCGGCTGGCCTGACCCATTAGCAAACGAAGCTCCTCGCATTCTGCTCTGTGGAACCGCATCTCCATACACCACCGTCACCTTTGTCCGCTTTGTGGGCGAACACAACAGCATGGCGAGCATAGACGTACTGGATATTTCTCCCTATGCCCTCCGGCAATCCGAGCGTGTATTGAAAACTTGCCGGGACATTGATTGCACAAAAGTATGCTTCGTCGAAGGGGATGCCTTACACATGCCACTGCCCGACGCGCGTTTCGATTGGATCGAAACCGATTTCTTCATGCAATATTTCTCAGCCCAGGAAAAGGCGACCTTATTCAAAGAGTGGCACCGCATCCTCAAACCGGGAGGCATCATCACCACCAGAGACTGGCTCTGGCAAAAGCACAATTTCAGCGAGCGCATGGTTGATCGAACGAAAAACTGGCTCATCAAACATATTCTAGGCCCAACCGCCCGCAGCGCGAAATTACCAGAAATTCGACAATTGTTGCATGATGCCGATTTTGATGTGGCTTTCTTCCCGGTAAGAGCGCCCATCATCCATGTAAGGATACCGTTGATGAGCTATATTATTGTCCATAAACCTTCCCCATGAACTCCCTTGCCCATCCTTGATAAGCATGGAGCGCCGCCGGCTTAATATCGCCCAGACGTTGCCCCAGATCGGTGCAGACCGTCAAATAGGTATGGGAAGCATCACTGCCCGGGGCAATCACGAAGAGGCAGCAGCTCGCCAGTTGTCCCAGGCGGCGGGCGTATTCGTAGTGATAGCTCTTTTGCATAGTCTCGTCGATCTCATGTGCGAGCCGTTGAAGCTGCCCCTCATCTATAGTCTTGTGGGCATCGAATTGTATGAACAGCGTATAGAATGGGCGCGAATCGTGCGGCCATTGCGGGGCCATCATCCAGAATGAAGCGCTCAGTTGATGCTTTTTAAGCGCATCTTCGACAGTGGCGCGTACATATTCTTCGTTTAGCTTCTCTCCACAAATATCTACCACTTTGGATTGTCTGCCCGCAAATCTGATGAGCGGACAGCGGTGATAGAAGTCTACCACCTCAATCACATCGTTCAGACGATAACGATAGAGGCCACCGCCGGTTGTCACGATGACCGAATATCTTCGCCCTTGCTGCAATTCATGCACCAGTTTGATAGCTGGAGCGGCCTCGTCTACCTCTTCAAACTCAAAGAAATGGGAAAGCAAAGACAAAGCAGAGAGGTCGTCTTTGAAAGGGAACGAGACAAAGGCTTCTGTAGCAAGCAGGCCCTTTGGCTGGATTACGGTACGCGGGAAGCAGGCGCGTAACGCAGGGAGAGCATGAGCAGCGTTGCCGTGCGCCCAGCAGCTTATGACGCGCAAACGCGGCCAGATGGCTTCGTAAAGCGTCCTGCCAGATTTTTGAGGCTCTGTGAATGCCTTGCCCTGCCAGGCTTTATGAATTGATGTCAGTTCAGCGGCGCGAGCGGGATTGGCCTTGCACAAAGGCAATATGGCATCTCTCAGTGAGACTTCCATCTCCGAAGCTACAGATAGCGTTCCGTCTCGCATATCCTCGATCAATTGCGCGAAGTTAGCGGCCAATGGGTCAAGCAGGAGGGTCAGGAAACTGGGGTTCCACACCGATACCCACGCTAATGACTTCTCTTGCAGCAGGAGCCGCAAGGTGACGTAACGGAATGTATCCATATCCTTCAATTGAGCAAGCGAAGATGGAACGGCCATGATCGAGCCAAGCACCCACCGTGTTAAAGGGCTGAAGTACTGCTGCTCATCATCAAAACCGATGGGGATACCGCCGGATGTGTGGCTTTTGCGCTCGCCAATCGGCGTGACAGACCAGTAGGTTTTACCGGAAAAGATGCGCGGAAAACTACGAAAGAGGTAGTATACCCAGGGATCGATGCCCTCCTGAAATTCATTGACGAGGGATTTTGTGTAAGGCACGAGCTTGGCAGCCTGCGTTGAACCGCTAGTAATCCCAAATTGCTGGACAGGCTCCGTAGTCAAAACCGCCGGTTGCCCCTGCGCGATACGCTCAATATATAGCTCGAAATCCTCGTATGCGCGAAGCAGCACACGTTGCTGATAGGTTTCAATCGAGACAATCTCGCTAAAATGATGCTCTCGCCCAAACTCACAATGCAGATTGCTGGCGATAATACGTTTTAGCACGCTCCGCTGCGCTCCGGCGACATCACGAGCCGCGCGTTTCCACTTGCGAGACATGTACGCGGAATAGATGAACCAGAGGAGACTGGCAAAGATGACGCGCAAGCGCTGCATGATCTTATTCATACCCGTCAGAACCCAGCACTCGTTTTAATCTGTTGGTAAAATTGTCCGGCACTATTCTGGCGATGCAAACGAGTTCATGACCCTCTAAATAGCCTGGATTGCTGTGTAGAAAAAATTGGGTATGCTCGTCCATCTTCGAGGGCATGGCGTCGATGCTTTCTGGCCGCACTTTCTGCGGGCTGAAGGTGACGACTCCCGTAGCCGATTGATAGTGATGTGGATACTTTTTTCGACCGAAAGCGTCCATAACAGCTTTGTCACCGGCAGAGGTTGGTTTATCATAACGAGGCGCGAACTCCTTAAAGAAGAAAGGCATAATCTTGTAGGTTCGCCAGCCTTTCGAGATCAGGATGTAATAGACAGGATGTTGCGGGAACTGCCTGTATGCCTGCATGAAATAGCGACTCAGTTCAACTCCTAATCCTGTGCTATTGCGATACTCTGGCAAAACTGCCGTATCGCCAGAGAAGACGCCTTTCACCTCTTTACCCGAAACGTCCAATGTAAGCAGCATGAGCGTAGACCAGCCGACGATTTCACCCGCCCTATGCTCTTTGCGCAGGATCATGACGGCGTCTTTTTCCCGAAAATCGCGCATGAAATCATGCCAGCTCACGCCGGCAAACTCATGGCACAGCAGCCGGTAAAAAGTCTCCCTTTCCTCTTCAGAACACGCGGCGACTTTCTTTGTCTGGCTCACGATATGAGTCATTACGGCTTCTCCTTATGGTATCATTATATAATAACGTCGCCTGTATCCTCATCCATGTATTGCGTCCCGATCACTATATTTTGCGTTGTGCCGGACGCGATCAATCGCGTCCCTACAAGTCCTCTGAATGTACCTTTGAGAAAAGGAGTGATTCGTGAAGATAACTCTGCTCAGCCCGCAGTCTCAGATGTACCGGAAACGCGGCATCTTCAGCAAGGCGCTCAGGTACGCCCCTCTTACGTTGACCACCCTGGCAGCCCTGGTGCCGGAAGAACTGAATGCCGAGATTCGCATCATCGATGAAGGCGTTGAAGAACTCAACCTTGACGCCATTGATGCTGACCTTGTTGGTATCACCTGCATTACGGCCAACGCGCCGCGCGTCTATGAACTCTCGCGCCAGCTTCGCGCCAGGGGCATCACCGTCGTAATTGGCGGTGTACACCCTACACTGGTGCCGGACGAGGCCGATCCGCACGCGGATGCTATCGTGGTTGGCTACGCGGAACAATCATGGCCGCGCCTTCTGCGCGACTTCAAAGCAGGGAAGATGCAGGCGCGTTACAACGAGGGTCCCGGCTACCGCTTCGCCAATGTTCCCGAACCGCGCCGCGACCTGCTGAAGAAAGAGGGCTACATCACGATCAACACGGTGCAGGCGGTGCGCGGATGCCCCTACAAATGCAACTTCTGCGTTGTGCCTGTGGCCTGGCCGGGCTATCTCCAGCGCCCGATACGCGAGGTTATCAGCGAAATCGAACGCCTCGAAGGCAACAACTTCCTCTTCCTCGATCTCAGCCCCACTGAGAACCCGACCTACATCAAGCAAATGTACCGCGAACTCGCGCCCCTGAAAAAACGCTGGGGCGGACTCAGCACCATCCGCATCGCGCAAGACCGCGAAATGCTGCAACTGGCGGAGAAAAGCGGCTGCGGCGGTCTGTTGATCGGCTTCGAATCCGTTTCAGCCACAACCATTAAACAAATGCGCAAGGGCTTTAATAAACCCGACCGCTATAGCGAGGCCGCTAAGATCATTCACGGGCATGGCATCGCCATCAACGGCTGCTTCGTCTTCGGACTCGATGGCGATGATAAGGGCATCTTTGAACGCACGGTAGAGTTCGTCAATAAGGCCGCCATCGACCTGCCGCGTTTCTCGATTGCCACGCCTTTCCCCGGCACGCCGCTCTACCACCAGCTCAACACGGAGGGCAGAATACTTATCCGCGACTGGACCTACTACGGCGGGCAAAATGTGGTCTTCCAGCCTAAAAACATGTCGGTTGAAGAGCTACAAAAGGGCGCTCAATGGGCATGGAAGCAGGTCTATGGCCTGTCGTCCATCGCGCGGCGCGTGGTAGGCTCTGGCGCATCACGCTCCGGCGTAGTGCTGCGAACGTCGCTACTGGCAAACGTCGGCTACACAAAATACGCCCGGATGCTCCCCGACTACGTACCCGTCCCTTGCGAGGTCGAACCCTGGCGAGCATAACAGCAAAACGAAAGGATGCATTGATGAAGATTACGTTCGTCACTCCGCACGTTGGCAGGAAGAGCAGCAAGGAATATGTGCGCACCTGGCAGATGGAGCCGTTGACCATCGCCACGCTGGCAGGCTTGACGCCATCTGATGTCGAGTTCACTTATTTCGATGAGCGCGTGGAACGCATCAATTTTGATGAGCCGACCGACCTGGCGGCTATCACGGTCGAGACCTACACGGCCAAACGCGCTTACGAGATCGCGGCTGAATACCATAGCCGGGGCGTCAAAACGCTGCTCGGCGGCTATCATGTGACGCTGCTTCCCGATGAGGCGCAGGTGTACGCCGACAGCATCCTGGTGGGCTATGCCGAGCCGCTCTGGGAACAGATCATCCGCGATGCTGAGAAAGGTGTACTGCAACGTCGCTATACGCAGAACAAAATGCAGCCGTATGCATATGGAATGCCGCGCCGCGACATCTTCAAGGGCAAGCCATACTTCAAGCTGAGTTGTCTGGAAACGGGGCGCGGCTGTCCTCTGCATTGCAATTTCTGTTCCATCGCGGCTGTCACTGCTTCCCGCTATAACGGCAGGCCCATCGAACAGATTGTGGCCGAAATTGCCGCGCTCAAAAACAGAAACGTCTTCTTCGTCGATGATAATTTCGTAGGCAATCTCAAGCACGCGCGCGAACTGTGCCGCGAAATCGCGCCGCTCAAAATCAAATGGGTGGGACAGGGTACGCTCAATATGGCGCGTGACGAGAAGCTGCTGGAAATCATGGCCGAAAGTGGGTGCGCCGGTGTGCTGATCGGCTTCGAGTCCCTGCGCCACGACACGCTGAAACTGATGGATAAGCAGTTGAACGTCACGATGGGCGATTACAAACAGCTAATTGATCGACTGCATAAACACGGCATCGGGTTGTACGGCACATTCATCTTTGGCTACGATTCTGAGTCTGCCGCCGATACGCTGCGCACGGCTGAGGCCGCCATTGATTTCGGCCTCTTCATCGCCGCCTTCAATCACCTGCTGCCATTCCCCGGCACACCACTTTACCAACAATTCCGCGAAGATGGCAAGCTGACCGATGAACAATGGTGGCTATCGCCCACCTTCCGCTTTGGCGACGTGCCGTTCAACCCCAAAAACATGACGGCGCAAGAACTGCATGAATTGTGCCTGAACGCGCGCCGCCGCTTCTACAGCTTCTCCGGTATGGCGCGACGCTCCGCCAACATCAAGG